>DASYWD010000303.1 GCA_035936415.1 Longimicrobiaceae bacterium | reverse complement strand
GGCCCGGGGCAAGGCCCCGGGCCCGCGCTCCGTAGTCGGCTCCGGTCAGACTCCGTCGTCGCGGGTGTTGCGGTCCAGCCCGCGCTGAACGTCGCCCACGACGTCCTGCACCTTGCCCTTGGCGCGGTCCAGCTTCCCCTCCGCCTGCAGGCTCGAGTCGCCCGTGAGCCCGCCCGCGGCATCCTTGACGCGCCCCTTGAGGTCGTTCCCGGTCCCCTTCAGGTTGTTCTCGGCGCCACGCTCGCCGAGGCTGCGGTCGTCGGCCATGGTCTGCTCCTTTGTTGCGGTTGCGGGCCCGTCCGGGACCCGTTGCCCCCGAACGGGCAAAAAACGGTCCAGACCGGTCACAAACACCCGCCGTCGAACGGCTTACGGCATCCCTCAGGCTCCTGCCCCCGCCAGCGCGGCGCCGACCAGGGCGCGCGCCTCCTCCTGGATGCGCCGCAGGTGCTCCTCGCCGCGGAAGCTCTCCGCGTAGATCTTGTAGACGTCCTCGGTCCCGGAGGGGCGCGCCGCGAACCACCCCTGCCCGGTGGCGACCTTGATCCCGCCGATGGCGGCGCCGTTGCCGGGGGCGTGCGCGTGCACGGCCGTGATCCGGTCGCCGGCCAGCTCGTGGGCCCGCACCATCTCCGGGGAGAGCGCCTTGAGGCGCGCCTTCTGCTCCGGGGTGGCGGGGGCGTCGGTGCGCTCGTAGACCGGGCTCCCGAAGCGCTCCTCCAGCTCCCGGTACTGCTCCCCCGGGTCGCGCCCGGCCACAGCCGTCATCTCCGCCGCGAGCAGGGCGAGCAGGATCCCGTCCTTGTCGGTGGTCCACACGGTGCCGTCGCGCCGGAGGAACGACGCGCCCGCGCTCTCCTCCCCGCCGAAGCCGAGGGAGCCGTCCAGGAGCCCGTCCACGAACCATTTGAACCCCACCGGCACCTCCAGCAGCCGGCGGCCCAGCCCCTCGGCCACCCGGTCCAGCATGGAGCTGGAGACCAGCGTCTTCCCCACCGCGGCATCCGGGCTCCACCCGGGGCGGTGCCGGAACAGGTACCAGACGGCGGCGGAGAGGAAGTGGTTGGGGTTCATCAGCCCGGCGCCGGGGGTGACGATCCCGTGCCGGTCCGCGTCCGGGTCGTTGCCGAACGCCACGTCGAACCTCTCCCGCAGGCCGATGAGCCCGGCCATGGCGTACGGGGAGGAGCAGTCCATGCGGATCTTGCCGTCCCAGTCCAGCGGCATGAAGCCGAACGCCGGGTCGACGGCGCGGTTGACCACCTCCAGCGCCACCCCGTACCGCTCCGCGATCCGGTCCCAGACGGTGAGCGCGGTGCCGCCCATGGGATCCGCGCCGATCCGCAGCCCCGAGCCGGCGACCGCCTCCAGGTCCAGCGCCTCGCCCAGCTCGTCCACGTAGGGCTGGACGAAGTCGCGCCGGTGCGTGGTGCCGGCCGCCAGCGCCCGGGCGAGCGGGATCCGCTTCACCCCGGCGAGCCCCCCCTCCAGCAGGGCGTTGGCGTGCTCCTGCACCCACCCGGTGACCTCCGGGCCCGCGGGCCCGCCGGTGGGCGGGTTGTACTTGAAGCCGCCGTCCTCCGGCGGGTTGTGCGACGGGGTGACCACCACGCCGTCCGCCAGCGCGGCGGGCCGCTCCCGGTTGTGGCGGAGGATGGCGTGTGAGACGACGGGGGTGGGGATGGGCGCCTGCGCCGGGTCGACCACCAGCTGCACGCCGTTGGCCGCCAGCACCTCCAGCGCCGTGGAGAACGCGGGCGCGGAGAGCGCGTGCGTGTCGGCGCCCACGAAGAGCGGGCCGCGGATCCCCTGTGCCTCCCGGTGCTCGGCGACCGCCTGGCAGACGGCGGCGAGGTGATCCTCGTTGAAGCTCCCCTCCGTGGAGGTCCCCCGGTGCCCGGAGGTGCCGAAGGCGACGCGCTGCGCCGGGTCGGCGGGGTCGGGGCGGGTGGTGTGGTAGGCGGAGACCAGGCGCGGGACGTCGACGAGCGACTCACGGGGAGCCGGCCTGCCTGCGAGCTCGTGCACGGACATGGATGGCTGGGCTGGGGTTCGGTTCTCGCTCACCTTCCGGAGCCGGGAGGCGACTGCACGTCCCGCACCGGAGGCCGCCCTCAGAACGGGAAGCCGCTCCAGAGATAGATCCGCCCGGCATCGCCGCGGGCGTACGACACGCCGAAGGTGCGGCTCCTCCCCAGGAAGCTGGCCCACACCCCGCCGCCGTACGCGGTGTGCCACCGGGACGAGCTCTCGCCTTCGGCGAAGACCCGGCCCGCGTCGGCCAGGGCGAGCGCCCCCACCTCGCCACGCACGCCCAGGTTGACCGGGGCGAGCGGGACGCGCAGCTCCGCGTTGGCGAACACCGCGCCCTCCCCGGCGAAGCGCTGCTCCGGGTAGCCGCGGAGCGACCCCGACCCGCCCACGAAGGCGGCTTCCTGGAGCGGGAACGCGCCCCACGCGCGGCGGCCCCCCGCGCGCAGCGCCAGGGTGGGCTCCGTCGCGACCGGCGCCGTCAGGTAGGCGGACGCCGTCACGTCGGCGC
>DASYWD010000302.1 GCA_035936415.1 Longimicrobiaceae bacterium | reverse complement strand
CGTGGTCGAGCGCTGCATCAACCGCCTCAAGGACTTCCGCGCGGTTGCCACTCGCTACGATAAGCGCGGCTACAACTACCTGGCCGGGGTGCTTCTTGCCTGCATTGTGCTCTGGCTCTGATCCGTCAGACACACCCTAGGACCCCCAGGGTGAGCCGACATCCCGTGCGGGTCGCGAGGTCCACGCCGTAGGCCTCCGGAGTCGTGATGACCAGCTCGGGCGGCCGGATGCCCGACAGGGTCATCCGAGCGAAGGATCGAGGTAGCCCACCGGGATCTCGCCCAGCTGGGGATCCGTTCCTCCGAAGAGAAACGCGCGGTTGAGGTTGAGGTTGAACGCGCGGCAGCTCGTCTCGGCCAGGTGGGAGCAGGCGTGGCAACTGCCCGTTGTGGCTGAGCACACCGGGTCATAGGCACAGCGCCGCTCCGACGCGATCTGGCCGAGCCACTCGGCCATCGACTGCTCGAAGAGCGCCGTGAGCGCTCCGATCGTCGCACCAAAACGGTGATTGCAGTAGATCCCTGCGGTGAGCGTGCGCGGCAGCATGTACTCCGATAGGCTGGTGCGATCCAGCCCGCATAGCAGTGCGGCGTGCCGGATGGCGAGGTGGGAGAACGTGTGGAGAAGTCCAAACACCATCCTCGCCTCAGCTTGCGTCACGCCACTGAGCGTTTGGTTCGTCCGCATGCCGGAGAACACCTGCGCGAAGTACCCGCGCGCGGCAACCGCTGGATTCGTTCCTCCCGGGAGCGTGGGCGCGCGGTGGTTGGCAGCCATCCATCGGAGCACCCGGGCCGGATCGAGGCGCAGCAGGAGCGCGTCGGCCTGCACCTCGTCGACGAAGATCGGAAAGCGTCCGCCATGTTCCCTGCCCCCGGCGAAGGGCAGGAGGTAGCACTCGTTGGGTGCATACTCCGACCGACTGAAACCGAAGACTGCCGTTAAGATCGGGTAGTCCGCAATCAAGTCGATCCCAGCGAGGCCGAGGGATGCGGCCGTTGTACGTGTTGCATCGTCGATGGTCGGGTCGCTGAGGTCCCGGGGCCGGCCGGTCTCGTGCGGTGCCACAAATTCAAGGAATTCCTGAGCGCTCTCCTCCCACACGGACGCCCCCACCCCGCTCGCCTCGACCACCTGAGAGGCGACCGCCTGCGGGGTCGCCTGGGCGGCGGCGGCGGCCCCGGCTTGCTGGGCTTCGCGCAGGCGCGCCATGGCGACGGCCGGGTCCATGAGACCGGCCTCGAACTGCCGGAGAAGCTCGCTGAGCTCCCGGTTCGAGACGTTGGCGCGCTGGTCCGCCGGGTCGGCCACGCTCTGGCGTGGAAGGTCCGCCAGGCGGCGCACGTCGAAGGGCGGAACGCCGAGAAAGCGCGCGGCCGCGAAGGCCCACCAGCCGGGCGTGGCGAGCAGGACATCGTAGTCGCGATGCGGCACGTTCACCACGACGGTCCGCTGAGCATAGAACGTCGTCCCTGCACGGTGCACGTCGATGCGCATCCGGCGGAAGTCCGGGTTGGGCCAGGTGCAAGATGAGCAGTTCCCGACCCGGTCGATGACCTTCTGGGTCCACCGACACTGCCGGCATCCCCAGATGAATTCAGAGATACGCTCGCTGCCGCGCGTGTCGAAGAAGATCCGGCTGGCGTTGTGACAGTTGGGGCACGAGGGCGGCCGAAGCGGCTCGATCGTCCCGCAGCGGTGCACCCGGATCCAGCGCACCTGGGCAAGCCGACTCCGGCATGCGGAGCAGCGCGTGGGCAGAGCGTGTGTGCTGTTCGTGGCATCCACGACCCGGCCGCAGGATCGGTTCTGGCACCAGAAGACCCTCGGGTACAGTTCCGAGCGCACTTCCGTGGGATCGAGGAACACGAATCGGCCGGCGTCCGCGAGTGCCTGGTCGGTGAGCCCCGGCCTGAAGGCAGGGTCCCATGCGCCTGCGGCCTCCGCCACGCGGCGGAGCAGCAACTGCGGGTTGACGTCCGTGCGCGGTGTCCCGCGCACCTCGGTGACGCGTGCGATCGTGGCGACACGCTCAAAGTCGAACGTGCGGCCCGGGAGGAAGTCGAAGAGGATTTGGCGCTTGCCGCGCGCCATGCTGAGAGCCATAGCAGGTCCGGATCGGGGGTGGCGGTCGGTCAAACCCGGGCGGCGGCGCGGGCCCAGACGGCGCCGTCTGTGTCGAGCTCAATGGGGACGGTTTCGTCGACATCCCGGAGGCTGGTCAGCGCGCCGGGACGCAGGGCGTCGGAGACGAACAGCTTGGCGGGGTCGGCCGTCACGATCTGATCGAGGAACAGCCGGACCCGGCGCTGGATCTCGGTGCGCACGGCCTCCTCGGTCGGGTTCGCGGGGGCGGAAACGAGGTAGGCGTCCTCAAGCAGAGGGAGGAACTGCTCCGCCCGTAGCCGCCCATCGGTGATCCGCTGGCGGAGCGCGTTCAGCATGTAGAAGACGTTCGGGTTCGCCTCGCCCGAGTGGTTGGCGATGTCTTGGAGCAGTGTGGCCATGAAGAGGCCCGGCAGCGTGCGCTCGACGCTGAACTTTGCCCAGCGGTTTATCGCCACCGGCTCGATCAGCTTGCCCACGAACTCGTGGTACTTCGTGAAGTAGGCGAAGTGGCTCCGGTCCCGCTCGCGCGCCGGATGGAGACAGACGAAGACGATGCCTACGTGCGAGCGGCCCACACGGCTGGATGCCTGGATGTACTCCGCATTCTGGCGGGGCATCCCGTAGAAGATCATTGCGTTCAGTCGGTCCACGTCGACGCCGTGGCTCACCATATTGGTGGCGAGCACGGCGTCTTGGCCGCCGGGCTGAGCCGTCTCGAGGTGCTGGAGCGTGGAGGAGACTTCGTCGGTTGGCGTCGACCCCGTCATCTCGTACAGCCCAACCCGGCCTATGCCGTCGCCCTCCAGCGTCGGGTTCACGTCACCCTCCACGTCGGTGCGGAAGGAGTTCAGCTCCCGCGTGGCGTTGAAGTAGGTGAGCGAGGTTTGATAGAGGTCAAGCAGCGCGGCCCACTGCGGCGTCCCGGGCGGGTATTGGCCTCCGTACGGGTTGGGCGAGCCGGCAGGCAGGCGCTGGAGGTGGGAGACCTCCCGATGATATCGCTCGAGCAGCTCGAGCACGGCGTTGAAGATGGTCTTGTTGTGGGGGATCAGGCCCACGTACAGCCGCTGCGGGAAGTCCTGAGTGCCGGCGTAGAACGAGTGACCGGCCTCCGGCCCCGGCCCTGGGAAGATGCGCGCCCGGTCGCGCGGCCGGCCGTAGAGGTGCTCCACCTGCCGGTCGAACGCCTCGATCGTCGCCGAGGACGCGATGATCTTGAGCGGCCGGTCCTGGCCGAAGCGGGCGAGGAGCCGCTGCGCGAAGGTCTCGTAATGAGCGTCGAAGGTGCCAAGCCCCTCCTTGAGGAGGTGGAGCTCGTCCTGGACGAAGAGCGTCGGGCCCGAGAGCCCTTGGGGTGCCGGCAGACGCCGCCGCTGGGTGCACCCTTTCTGACAGCAGTTGCCCGAGAGATATCCGTGATCAGGGCACCGTCCCGTCACGAATCCGAAGAGCTGGGAAATCCGCCGCTGGTTGCCGAGCCCGGCCAGCTTGTCGATGGTCCCGACCATGACCGCGGGCAAGTAGCGGAAGGCATCGTTGTCGACCACGTACACGGGGAGGACGCCGCCCGGAAAGGGGCACCCCTGGTTCGTGCACCGGTGGAGGATGCGGATCGCCTGCGCATCGAAGTCGACCTCCACGCTTGTGGTGCGGCACGCAGGGCAGCGGGCGACGCGCTTCCAGTCCTGTCGGGCAATCGGGTCGGAGGCCTTTGCCCACGTGACTTGGTCCTCCGCTTTGGCGTTCGGAGAGGTGGGCGAGACCAGCTCGTTAGGTGAGCCGGTCTTTCCAACGAAGTAGCCGACTGCGAAAGGATCGATGTCCGCTCCCGAGAGGCGAGCGTCTTGATGGCCCCGGCGCACCAGTTCTGCAATGCCGATGACGTCGGCCATGCGCTGCGTCTGCTGCAGGGTGAGCAACCGCAGCGGAAAGCGGGTCCAGGCGGTCACCCCCGCGCGCTTGCCGCGGAAGCGGTCAAAGAAGCAGTGGAACACGATGACGCCGAGGTAGGCCTCGGTCTTCCCGCCGCCAGTGGGGAAGTAGACAATGTCGACGCTCTCACGCTCGAGGAGCGCGGCCGGACCCGCACCCGGCAGCAGGGCAGCCATCCCCGGCAGCTGCGAGACGAGGAACACGATCTGGAACAGGCGCCAGCTCTCTTTCCGCTTCTCCGGCACCGGATGGTCACCGAGGCGGTGGAAGACGGAGTTGGTGAGCCGGAACGCCTCGGCGATGTCGGCCTGGGTGCGGATCAGCTCCAGGCCTGCCTCGAACCTACGGATCTCGTCCTCGAAGGCTGCTCGGTCGGCCTCGAATGCAGCGCCGTGCCTTCCGGCCCAGGTCGGGTCCCTTCTGTACGCTGCCTCGGCGTCCGCCCAGTCGCGGAGTGAGGCGCGCATCGACGTGGTGATCGACTCGAGAACAGGCACCGGGTTCTGCTCCAAGTCGGCAAAGCGGGCCGTAGGCTGCGTGCGAGTCGCATAGCGCAGCTGCGAGTAAACGGGCCACATCGTGGTCTGGAACACACCGGCGCGGCCCTGAACCGGCTCGACCGCGCAGTTGAAGCCGCGTGCGGGGAGGTGCGGGTCGTATCGGAAGTCCCGCTGGGCCATGTCGAGGCGGAAGGGGACGGACATGCCCTGGCGGAACTCAGCCCGCGCGTGGACGTCGAAGAAGAAGGGCTCGATGTTGGAATCGTTCTGCTGCTCCTCGGGTGACGCGTTGGCGAGCACCACGGAGAGGACGAGACCACTGCCCGCGTCTGCGCTCGGTCCGATGCTCGTCTCAAGGTTCCACGCCCAGCGGGGCTCGACCGGCGTGCGCAGCGTGGTCAGGAAGGCTTGGTAGGCCGCATCGCTGGAGAGTACGTCCTCCGGCACCTGTACGCGGGCGGCCACCGTCCGCGCGCGCAGCGCATCCGGATCGGCTTTCACCACCTCCTCGGCGCGCCGGAGCTCGGCCCCGAGTGCGGCCTCAAGCACCGCCGCATCAACGCGCCAGACCTCTCCCTCCCGGTAGACGCGCACGAGGGCCGAAGTCGCGCACTCAATCTTGCGCCATCGGCTGAAGAGAGAGTCGCTGGAACGCCGGCTTGCGCGGCGGTCAATCGGAGATTCGACCGCCTCAGGTACGGTCTCAGCGGTTTCCTCATCCTCGTCATCCGCTTGGACCCCACCCGAAGGGAGGTCACCGCCCTCGGCCGCTTGCGCGCCTGCGGGCACGGTTTCTCTGTAGGCGCGCCCAGCGCTCTCCTCGCTGGCGTCCCGGCTCCTCCCGACCCGCGCCTCAGGCGAGCCACCGAGCGTGGAGCGCTCGATCTGGTAGCGGCGCTGCTGCTCGCGGCCCGGGAAGACGCGGTAGTAGACCGACCACCCCACGCGGACCTCCGTCTCAAGCCGGTCGGTGTCGTCCGGGTGCACCGCGAAGTCCATTCCGAACGCCATCGGCGCGAGCTTGCTCCGCAGCTCGTCGCGCGCGGCGCCGCCCGGGGAGTTCGGATCCGGGTGCGTGAGCGGACGTAGGTTGCCCACGAAATAGACGTCGTGTGGCGCGTTGCCGAGGCACTCGGCCTGTGCTCGGCCGGAGAGGTTCTCGGCGACGCGGCGCGCTAGGTAGCGGGCGAGCAGAGTCTGCTCGTCCGCCGGCCCCCAGGGGGAACGGCTGCTCACAGTGTGGTCTCCCGGTTGAATTGCCCGAGGCGGGCGCGCAAAAAGGGTCCAGGGATGATCTCTGTCTGCTCAGCGCGCAGGAGCAGAAGTGAATCCCGAAAGTCGGAGAAGCGCACCCCCCATTCGGCATCAATGTCGTCGCCGGCGTCGTCGGCCGCGTAGCCACCTGAGAGCTGCTGATCGAGCCAGCGTCCGATGCGCTGCGAAAGGCTCCGGTGCAGGCCGCGCAGGCGGGTAGCCGCGGCGTAAATTTGGCGGTGATGCTCATTAGTGAAAGGCATCTCCAGCGCCTCCGAGACGCGGTAGAGATCCTTCGGGTCCTGTGGGCAGAGGATCGCGCCTCGGATCCACGCCTGGATGGTGATGGTCGACGTGATCGTGCTGCCGCGCGCCTGAATTTCGCGCAGCAAGAGGTCTGCGGGGCCGACCCACTGCCGCGCAGCACGGGCGTATGCCTCGGAGAGCTCGGCATGCCAACGCTCCACCAGCGTGAGGTGCAGCTGGATCGCGGGGTGCCGGTGGACGCGCGAGACGAGGAGGCCATAGAGGCTCTGCCGCCGCTGGCCAGGCATGGCGAGCACCGCGTCCCCGGGCCGGACCGCGCGGACGAACCGCTCCTCCAGCTCCCTTCGTCCCCCACCTAAAACTACGGTGATGCGGTCGTCGGGGGCGAACTCGGCCCACCATCCGCCCTCGAACCGGAGCGACACGGCTGTGTCGCTCCATACCTCGCCCCCCCCACTACCCGCTTCCTGCGACGCGGAGTCCTCCGCCCCGGAGCCGACGGCAGGCGATTCCTCGTCTTCGCCGTTACCGAAGAGACGGGCAAGCTCTGCGGCCGGGTCCAGCGTCGGCAGCGAAAAGGAGGCCGTAGGCGCCGTCGTCCGTGCCGAGCCTCCGTCCCCGCCCTCTATAAAGCGGACCGGCGCGATGTGGAGCGCAGGCTTCGCATCCGCGAGCGCAAGCTCGACCCCCCCGCCCAAGGCAGCCACCGTGGCCACGTTGTGGGCAGGATCAGGTCCGAGCACGTCGGCCCAGTGTCGCGCGCGCGCGCCAAGGGCGGCGCTCTGGTGGGGGAGGACGAGCACCTCTACCGAGTCGGCTGAGAACAAGCTCAGCGCTCGGTTACCCGCCGAGGTCGGCGGCAATCCGACGCAGAGAACACGGCCGGGCGGCGGGTCGAGCCCATCCAGCTCGGAGAATGTGGCCAGCCGCGTGCCCCGCATTTCTAGCTCGCTCTCGCTCACGTTCGCGCCGGCGAGTAGCGCATAGCTGAAGAGGCGCTTCCTCGCCGCGTTCCCGAAGGCTATGACGAGCCGGTCGACGGCCGGCGCAGAGAGCGCGGTGTCGCGCGCGGCGCGCCAGAGCGGGGGCTCGGAGAGTAGTGAGCGAGCCTCTTCGAGGGCGGAGGATGCCGCGTCGAGCAGTTGGACGAGGCCAGGTCGGCTCGTCCGGGCAGAGTCGCGGAACCGCTCACACGCCGCGCTGAGATCCCGGAGCCGCTTGACACCCCACAGAAGCGCCGCCTCGGACTCGTAGAGAAGCTGCGGGATACAGAGCGTCTCCAGCGCCCTGAGGTACTGCCAGTGGACGCCTACCGCGTCCCGGTAGAAGCTGGACGGTGCCTCGGCGGCCGCTCGCACGAGCGAGGCCGTGGCCCGGCCGAGGTGCTCGCCGATCTGCTGCGCGGCCTCCCCGGCCAATACGCAGGGCGTGAGGACCGCTGTCCTCACGCTCAAGAGGAGGGACGGGTCGCGGCGTGTGGCCTGCCGGTCGGGTACGGATTCGCTGCCGCGGCGGCGCGCCCAGCGGAACACCAACATCTCGGTGCCCAGGGAGGAGATCCACTCCGCCATTCGGTCGCAGGTCCAGGCGAGGACCGGCAGCCCCCTTCGCTCCGCCTCGGCCAGGACGCCTAAGGCCCAGGGCGCCCGTCCGGTGGTCAGGTCGAGGAAGACCCATTGGGGCGCTTCGCGGTCGAAGACCCCGGCCACATCGGCGGGAGCGTACGCGGTGACGACCTCCGGGAGTGGTACGGCCGACGTCGCGGCCGCAGCACCTCGTGCACCGGCACTCCCACCCGTTCGCGCGAGGTGCCGCTGGCGGAAGACATCCGCGAGCTGGATCTCCGTGCCCATCCCTGCGACGCGGATCTGGGCCAGCTGGTCCCGGATACCGACCGACGTACCGAAGTAGAGCACGCGCTCGCGGGCAGACGCGTGCCGCCCAGCGCGATGACGGTCGTACCAGTCCCGGAGGAGTGCGCTGGCTAAGAGGAAAGGAGCGCGCTGCTCCAGGGCGTCGGGGAGGATCACGACGAGCCGGCCACGTGCGCGGACTGCGGCGCACACCAAGCGCGCAGTCGCCTCATCGAAGGCATCCCCCGGTGCAGCGTCGGTCCCGAAGCGCAGCCGGTCCTCCACCCACAGCCGTGCGAACAGTGGATCATCGCTGCCCGGCAGCGTCGAGAAGCGAGACGGCTCAATGCCCGGCGATCGGCTCATCTGGCCAGTGCGGAACGGTTCGCGGTGCTCCCGGGGTCCATGCCCTTGGTTCATGCCGTACACCCGGAGGACTCACCTGGTCCTTCCCCTTCAGGAGTGCTACCTTACCTGTGACCGACAATCCTGCTCCCCCAATAGACAAGCCCGTGCCCCGTACCGTTCCCACTACTTCGATGGACACGCCTGCAGCAGTTGCCCCCATGCCCTTCGAGGGCACAGTGGGCCCGATCCACTGGGTGGGCGAGCACCTGAAGCGGGTTCGACTCCGTGGTGGCCCCTCGCTGCTCCTCCCACGCTCGGCGTGTGTGACCGAGGGGAATATTGTGCGCGTGGACACGGAAGGCCATGCCTGGCTCGTGGCCGATGGAGGAGACCTAGTCCAGCTTGCCCCCTCGTACTCTCGGGAAGACCAAGTCCAGATGGGTGACCTCGACCTCTCGCTGGTGGTTAAGGAGATTACCGAGCTGGACGAGTTCCGCTCCTACCAGGCGTTGACACGATTCCACTACCGGGACGAGACGCTTTTTGGCCGAACAGCCCGCTTGGTGGTGCGCGCCTTCCACCCGCTCTATCCCTCGATCATCGGGTATGTGGAGCTAACCTCGCCGTTTTACATGAACAAGGCGAGGAGCCGCTTTCTTGACGCGCCGTTCGACCATCACGGGGTTCGGTGGGACATGTGGGATCTCGCCGCGCAGAAGCGGCACGTGCACCGCGTGGTGCGGATCGCTCGCTGCGTGGTCTACCCGGAGTTCCGCGGGCTTGGACTGGGCCGTCGCCTAGTAGCGCACGCGACCGAGTTTGCGCGGACCCGCTGGCAGTCGGGCCAACTCAAACCTCTCTTCCTTGAGATCTCCGCGGACATGCTGCGGTTCGTACCCTTTGCCGAAGCCGCCGGCATGACCTGGATCGGGGAGACGGAGGGTAACCTTGCCCGTGTTGCGAAGGACATGGGCTATCTGCTCCGCAACCGCGAGCGCGTCAACGAGAGGTCCATCCTCGATCCCGAGACGCACGGGATCGTGCAGATCCAGGTCAACCGGATGAACCGTGCGGCCGAGCTCTTAGACCAGCTTGGAATCACATCAGACGAGCTGGTGGAGCGTCTCTCAAGCCTCGCGAACGGCGGCAAGCCAGGCGACCTCGACGTCTTCCGCACTCTGCTCAGCCTCCCAAAGCCCACCTACCTGATGGGGCTCACGCCGGAGGTCGACAGCTGGGTGCGGCGCCGCGCCCAGGACTTAGGACTTTCAGTGCCACGGGAGCGCTGGCGGCCAGGGACGACGCCGCTCACGGAGCCCGTCGTGGCAGAGGGACTCAGCGTTATCCGCCGCAGCGACCCAGGCCGAACCGAACGCACCATCGAAGTCCAGCGGGCGTTCGGGCTCACGGAGGGTCCGATCGAGCAGCCAGTGCTCAGCGACGTAGGCTTTGCTGTGGGCCCTGGAGAGGTGCTGCTGATCACTGGGGCTTCCGGCTCCGGCAAGTCGACACTTATTGAGACCCTCCGTGCCCAGGTTGTCCCGAATGGGGGAAAGCTCAAGTTCCCACGCAGCGTCAAGGTCGCCGTGCTAGGGCCGCTTGCCTCGCAGCAGCCTCTGATCGAGCATTTCAGCGCGCCCGGTGTGGGGGTAGCCGCCGCCCTAGAACTCCTCGGCTGGGTTGGGCTCTCGGATGCCTTCGTGTACCTGAAGCGCTTCGCTGAGCTCTCCGCTGGGCAGCAATATCGTGCCATGCTGGCCGATCTTCTCGCGCAGGGCGCAAACGTCTGGATCGCCGACGAGTTCTGCGCCAACTTGGACCCGATTACGGCTAGTCTCGTCGCCGACCGCGCCCAGCACCTCGCGCGCCGCCTCAGCGCTGCACTCATCGTCGCGACCGCCAACCCCGAGAACGTGCTCACAGCTCTCCGGCCCGACTCAGTGCTACAGCTCACCACCGCCACGGAGAGCCGCCTCTTCGGCGGGGCCGAGTACACGCAGCTGCTGGCCCCACCACGCCGGCACTACCCGGCGCACGAGATTTCCGCTCCGGCCGCGCCAATGCGCTAATTTACGCCTGTGTTGCGGAATAACAAGGCACGAGCATCCTGCTGAGGCGGTGATTTATTTGTGAGGTTCGACGTGAGTGTAGAGGCTACTACTGGTTACAGGTGTCACACCAGATCTCGAGAACCCTGCTGAGCGTCGGCCTCGTTTGTTGCGTCCCAAGGGAAGCTGGGCTTCAGTTTAGCCTTGGGACGGTAGCGCAGCAGCCTGCACACTGTCGATTACGGCACCTGAAGTGTGTTCTTCGGCCACCCAGCACTGGACCAAGGTCAAGTTAGCCCCAAAAGCCGTCTACCCTTAGGTGTTCCACCGGCTGGGTCAGCACAGCGGGCGAGAGGGTCTTCCGACCCGGTTTGGCTCTCCTGGCTTGACCTTGAACAGAGCCTTCAAACCAGCCTGTTATTAGGTGGCCAGGGAGCTGCTGATCGATCGCCGGAACTGCTATGTGAGCGGCTGCGTCCTTACGGGTCTGGACCTGACCCGATTGGAGGAGAACCAGAAAGTGCAGGCGCTAGAAGGCTGTCGAAAAAAGCGGGCGAGGAGGGCGGCTCGGCAGTAGATTGAGCGCCAGCCCGGACCGCCCTCCCCTCCTTGCCTGCTGCGCATGCTCGGACGCAACGACTCCCAACCGGCGCTGTTCCAGATGGTGGACTTGGAGGCTCTGGTCCCGGCGGATCATCGCCTTCGCAAGCTCAACGCGGTGCTCGACCTCTCGTTCGTGCGCGGGGCGGTCGCTGGCTGCTACAGCGCAGGTCGAGGACGACCAAGCCTCGATCCGGAGTTGGTCATCCGGATGCTGCTGCTGGGCACGCTCTACAACCTCTCGGACCGGGAGCTGTGCGAAGAGATCGGCATGCACGTGGGGATGCGCTGGTTCTGCCGGCTCAACCTGCACGACCCGGTGCCGGACCACTCCACGCTCTCCAAGCTCAAGGAGCGCTGGGCGGAGGCGGGCGTTTTCGAACGAGTCTTCGACCAGGTGGTACGCCAGTGCGCTGAAGCGGGGCTGGTCTCGGGGCGGCACGTCTCGATCGACGGCACGCAGGTGCAGGCCAACGCAAGTATGAAGAGCCTGGCGCCCCTGGAGCCGAAGCCGGACCTCACGCCGATCCCGCCGGAAGAGGATCCGGACCCGCCGCCGGGCGGAGGCCGTGCGAAGGAGCCGCAGCCCCAAGGGGCGTGGAGCGGGCACGGGGTCAAGTACAGCAACCAGACGCACCGCTCCACGAGCGATCCCCAGGCGCGGCTCTACCGCAAGGAGAAGGGGAAAGAGACGCGGCTGTGCTATCTGCTGCACGACTTGATCGACACGAAGAGCCGCGTGATCCTGCGTCGCAAGGTCAGCCGAGCCCACTCCTCCGCCGAGCGGGAGGTCGCCTTGGCGATGCTCGACGAGGTGCTGGAGAAGAAAGAGGCCCTGGCGCTGCCGAACCGGCCGGAGGTGGCCAGTCTGGACGCGGGCTACGGGATTGGCTCGTTCGCCGCCGACATGCTGGAGCGGGTGGTCCTCCCCCACGTGCCGCTGCAGGCCAGCCCGGAGCCCGAGGTGGTTCCGACCTGGAAGCGTCGCACCTCTGATCTGGCAACGCAGCGGCGCCGGCGCGAGAAGGTGCGCCAGGCGCAGGCCCGCAACCGAGTGCGCTCCCTGCACCGCAGCCGCGGCTACGCGGTCAGCCGCAAGTTGCGCATCCGCAGTGAGCACACCTTCGCCGAGGCAAAGACCCGGCACGGGATGGCCCGGGCACGCGGCAGAGGCTGTGAACGCGTGCAAGTGCAGGCGGACCTTGTCGGGATCGTGCAGAGCCTAAAGCGGCTGGCCGCTTTCCGGGGCCGGACAAGGCGCGGGAGCCTCCAGGCCCGCTCCCGCACCCCTTCTTCCGTCCGCCGGTCCCTTCGCTGGACGCCTTCCTCTGTCATCGCTCGGAGGCGACCGGCACGCCAGCTACGCGCAACTCAACTCAGAAGAGCGACTTCTTCAACAGCCTTCTAGGAGGGCGAAGAGCCGCTCCACGTCGGCCTTCCAGGTGAAGGGGCGGGCGTGGATCAGTTCGGTCAGGTAGCTCTCGCCGATGGGACCCAGCTCCAGGATGCGCTCGCGCATGAAGTAGAGCCGCTTGCGGGCACCGGCCACCGCGGCGAGCTGCTCGGCGCGCTGGCCGGCCAGGTAGCTGGTCCTGCCCTGCCGGGGGAAGCGCGGGTGCGTGGCCTCGAAGCGAGCCCCCGCCGTGGTGATGCGCACCCGGTCCGGGTACAGGTGCAGCGTGGCCGGCAGCCCGCACGCCCCGGCGGGCATGGCGTAGCGGATCCCCTGGTGCTCCACCAGCGCGGTGGGGCCCACCTGCACAGGAAAGCGCAGCCCGTACTCGGCCGGTGGGATGGAGAGCGGCTTCATCCGCTCGCGCTCGGCACGCAGGCGCTCGGCCGGGATCTGCTTCGTGGCGCGCGAGGGGCGCTCCTCGTTGACGCCCAGGAGCCACTCGGTGAGCTGCCGCGGCAGGTCGTGCTCCACCTCGGCGAAGCGGCGCGCGGAAGAAGCTCTTCTTGACCCAGCCCACCAGGTTCTCCACCGCGCCCTTCTGCTGCGGCGTGCGCGGCGTGCACAGCTCGATGGTGAAGCCAAGGTCGATGGCTGCCTGCGCCAGCGTCGCGTTCCAGATCGGCCGGCCGTGGACGTCGCGCCCCAGCACGACCGTCTTGGGGTTGTCGAAGACCACGCGCAGCGGCACTCCGCCTGACTGCTCGAAGGCGGCCAGCAGCGCGCGCACCAGCGACTCCACGCGCTCGTCGGGGACGAGGACCACCCACACCCAGCGCGAGTACTTCAGCCGGTACGCCGCGAAGTGGATCCGTTGCGTGCGCCCGTCTAGGAGGCGCACCTCCGTCTGGCCGAAGTCGAACTGGGCGAACTCTCCGGCTACGCCCTCGAAGCGCACCATCAGCTCCGCCGGCAGCGCCGCCTTCTCCAGGCGGAAGATCCGGTAGAAGGTGCTCTCCCCCAGCGCAATCCCCTCCTCGCGCAGCTGGCGCAGCAACTCCAGCTGCGGGGCCTCTGGACCGGCCGCGATCAGCTCCCGCAGGCGTCGGCGCACCGCCTCCGGGACAGGAGGCCGGCCCAGTCCGCGCAGGCGCCTCGCCTCGGCCTCCTCCGCCGCCTGTACCGGCGGCTCCTGCGCGATGCGCTGGATGGTGCGCTGCGTCACGCCCATCTGCAGCGCAATGTCCTTCGTGGGCTGCCCCGCCTTCAGCAGGGCGTGTACGGCGTGTCGGTCGATCATCCGAAGCATCCTCCTCCGCCTCCGGCCCGGGTTCATCCCCCCTGCGGAACGGCGGAAAGCTATGGGTCAGCGGGACCCCGGACGACGACAAACTTTAGAGAGGATCAGCGACAGAGTTTAGAGAACCCACAGAGCTCACGGAGCACGAGAGGGAGTAGGGGCCGGCCATTCACGACGTGAACGGCCCGGCGGCCCTGCCGTCTGGCAGCGGTTGCAGACCGAGCAGCTTACGCGCCCGAGCTTCGTGTACACAACCTGCGATCATCCGCATCATGGTGCGGAAGTTCTGCTCGGCCGCCTTGTCTCCCGCGCTCACCCGGTCGGACCAGTCCTCGAGAATGTGGTCCAGCGCCGTCCCGAGGACCATCCTCCGGTCCCGTATGTTCCTCTCGCGCCTCTTCTCCTCGTTTTCCCTCCGCTTCGCCTCCCGCCGCGCCTGCGTTGCGGCCTGCTCCTGCCTCCTTTCCTCCTCCTCCGCCGCGCGTCTCTCCAGTTCGTCAGCTCTTGCTGCGTAACGCTCAGCCTGCTCCCGCGCGCGCCGCGCTTGCTCTGCGGCGGGTAGGCCCTTGGGGCGTCCCCTCCGCTTCGGTCCATCCCCTGGGCGGGCTGTGGCCTGGCTCGGTACGTCGGAGCTGCGGGCGAGCTGAGGGGTGGGCTGCGAGCTCTGGTCGGGCGTCATCGACTGCTCCTGGTGGGTGCGGGGTATGCCTGGGTGATCCCTCCTTTCTTGCATACCCCGGCGGATGGATCCGCGACGCCGTGTTATCTGCGGCCAAGCAGCGAGGACCGCGAAATCGAAAACCGGGAGTAAGGGCGCACAGAGGAACCGAATTCGATTACGACGGATTCGCCACGCTGCAGAATCGATTTATCCCCCACCTTCCGACTCCGTCCCGATTCCAGCCCCAAAGGATTTTCCGTGCTCATCCTACCCACCGTCCCCTCGACCCGCCTGCGCGCCTTCTCCCGCTCCGATGGCCACAACGCCGCACGGGCGAGCGCCTACCGGGCTGGTGCTGCCGTCACTGACCACCATGGGGAGGTCCATGACTTCTCCCGGCGGCGCGGTGTTCTGGAGACGCACCTGGTCGGCTGGAGCATGCGTCGCGACGACCGCATCGCGGCAGCGCTCACGGAGCTCTGGAGCACCGCGCAGGATGCCGAGGCGGCCAGTAACGCCGTCGAGGCGCGAGAGTTCCGCTTCGACCTGCCGGGCGGGAATGCGCCCGAGTGGCAGCAGGTTCGCAAAGAAATCGCGCTGGGGATCGGGCGGAAGCTCCGTGGAGACCTGGGCGTCGCGGTGCAGATCAGCCTCCACGCTCCCGGCGAGGAGGGGGATGAGCGCAACTGGCACTGCCACGCGATGTCCACCGATCGGAAGGTGCGCGACGACGGGACGTTCTCCTCCTTCAAGGTGCCGCTGTTCCAGGACCGCGCCGCATGCGGAGCGTACCTGAACGAGCTTCGCGCCCACCTCTGTATGGAGTCGAACCGGGCGTTCGCGGCGATGGGTGTCCAGCACGAGCGCTGGGACCACCGCACCTACCGGGAGATCTACGCCGGCCTGAACGCCGAACGCACGCGGGAGGGCCTGGAGCGCCTGGAGGTGCCGCGCCCCATGCAGCACGAGGGACCGGCGGTCACCGCCCAGCGCAGGAAGGCGGCGCGGGTGAACGCGCCACCGGAGTCGGAGGTGGCTGCCGCGAACGACCGCATCCGCGCGGAGAGCGCAGTGGTTCACCAGCGCAACCGGGCGCGGATCGCGCGCGACCCCCTGATCCGCAGCTTGCGCCTGCGCCTGCTCCGCCTCGCGGAACTGGACGAGCTGATCGCCCGCGCACCCTCAATCGACTCCCACGAGTACGGCGACTACGTGTCTCGCCACACCCGGCTCATGAGGCAGGTGGGCGGGGTCACGGACCTGAGGAAGGCCGTGGTCGCTCTGCCCAGCCCAGCAAGGGAGCTGCTGCGCGAGGCCCATCCGCAGGAGGTGGAGCGGGCGAGCCGGAGCCCCGACCTGTCGACTGGGCTCGGCCGCTGAGGTGGCCGGCGCACACAGGACTGCGCGGCTTTCTGCGCGGAGACACGCACCCCCCGGCCGACGATGGCCGGGGGGTGCGTGTTGCGAGTAGCACGGTGCGGCTCGCTCACTGGGCTGTCGTTCACGCTGTGAACGCCCCGACGGAAGCCACGGGGAACGGTTCACGTCGCTCCGTGCAGCCCCGGAAGCGTGTCCGGGCACCCTCCCATTCGAGGTCGGCGTCGCCCCAGTCTGGTGGGGCTGCAACCGGGGTATGCTGGAAGTAGGCAGCCAGGACCCACCTCCCTGCCTCACTTCATCGAGGAGCATCCAAATGACCGGGCAGCAGATCCTTTTCAGCGACGACCGGGGCTCGCCCCCGCAGCCAGTCGGCTCCCGCAGGACAGAAGATTTCGCGGAGGACAGGACGTACCAGCTCCCGATCCGGGTCATTCGGATCCCGGCGTGGCATCCCCGCATCCGCCCCCCGCACCTCAGGCCGGATCCCGACTTTGAGCGCCTCGTGCGGAGCGTCCAGCTACGCGACCTCTGCGATCCCCTGGTGGTGCGCATGGAGGGTGGCACCGTGCAGCTCGTCAGCGGCGTGCGGCGCTATTGGGCCATGGAGGAGATCGAACGGAGGGAGGGCAGGCCTGTGACTGCGCCGGTGCGGTTCCAGCACGTGGACCCCCGCCGTGCGATGGCGATGGCGGCGGCCTCGAACACCGACGTGAAATGGAGCGCGCTCGAGGAAAGCCTCTTCGCCGTCCGGATGCGCGCGGAGGTGGAGCAGGAGGAGGGCAGGGAGGTCACCGTGGACGAACTCGCGGCGGAACTCCCCTGGTGTGGGCAAGACGTCGGAACGGCTCACCATCGGCCAGGCCTTCCCTCTGGCGTTCCTGGAGACGAACGGCCTCTCGGTTCACGACGTGAATGCTCTTTCGAAAGCCAGCCTGCTCCGAGCGGCGGCGCGAAGGAGCCCCGACTCGAGGGTCCAGGCGCTACGGAATGCGATCCATGGGCGGCAACAGAGCCCTGCGCCTGCAGGGCGGAGGGCGCGGTCGAAGTACACACTCCGGGGGAGCGACCGCGGGGGCGTCGAGATCCTCCGGTGCCCCGATCCCCACGCGCTTAGCGCGGCGGAGGCCGGGGAGGTGCTGGACATCCTGGAGCCGCTGGTGGAGAGCCTCCGCAGGCGGCTGGACGATGCTCGCGATAGTCGCGCCAGTGAGGCTGCGTGATGTGAAATGCGCCGGGCTTTTCTGGCGCCCCCAAACGTGAGTGCCGGCACAGGATTCGGGTCTCCTGACGGGGTAAAGTGCCTTCTCGTACTCCACCTGCGGAACGTACCCGAATGGCTCCAGAAGGCGCTGGTGGTTGAACCACCAGACCCACCACACAACGTGTACGCAGGAGATCGGCTCGACTCCGTACTCCTCGCAGTGCTCGTCGATGAGGCGCATCCCAGCGCCACGTCGGGTGGTAGGTGCCAGCCGTCTGGCGAGAGGGAACGGCCTGCGGGCGGTCCGTTCAAGGCGAGAAGAACGATTGCACCCGCCGAGCTACTCATCTAAGAGCCCGCACCTGCCTCAGATACCCGGACTGACCTGAAGAAGAAGAGGGGCAGAACGGACATCCCGTCCGTTTACCCGGTCCAATCCCCTACACGGAACAGCCCGGACCGGAACACCCCTCAATTTCCTGGAGGTTCGTCCGTTGGAATTCCTCAACTCGGTCAAAGGCTCCGTTGCCCAGACCATGATCCACTGCCTGCTACGCCAGTCGGGCTACCTGGTCGTCCCCACCTCAATTGAGGCGCTCATCCCCTCACTGACCCTGCGGGACTGGGCCAGCTACGACGCGCTCAGCCTCGGGCCGGAGCTGCGCCTCCTGCCCGATCTTCTTCTCCTCCCGCCGGAGGGCTCCGCCCGGCTCCTGGAAGTGAAGTACCGCACCCGGCTGGACCGCGAGACCATCCGCCGCATGCTGGAGAAGTGCCGCACCCAGCAGGAGCACTTCCCCGACGCCTACACGATCCTGATCCGCGGGAGCTCCCCCAGGGGCGCAGCAGCGCGCGCGGACGATCTCGTGCGCGTGCTGCCGCCGAACGCACTGGAGCTGCTCGCGGCGGCGGACCTGTACTTCAACGCGATCACCCCGGCTCCCGGAAGCAGCGACGAGGCGAGGCTGGAGCCGCTGTGGCAGTCGCTGCGGCCGATGACGTCGATCTTCGACCGCCTGCAGGGGCAGCGCGAGACGCTGGAGCAGCTCGTCCCGCTGATCCGCGCCCTCGTCGCCCTCTAGCGCCCCCACCCGGCGTCCGGCGCCACACGGGTCGCGGCGTGCCGCGGCCCCCGCGCCGGCCGCCCGGCGAAGGTGTGCCCTCGCCGTCGCCGTTCCATCCTTGCCTGCTCCCGCCCAGCGTGTGCCTCGCCGACGCCGCTGGGGACGAGGGCTCCCACCTCTTCCGCCAATGACCGACCTTCGCCCTTCCGTAGCCGAGTACCGCCCTGTCTTGTACCGCCTCCATGACGGCGCACCCGTCGAAGCGAGCCGCCCTGTGCTGGAGGCGTGCTTCGGCCTCTGGAGCACCGAGCCCGAGCTCTGCGAGGACGGGCGAGCCACGCGCCTGGCGAACCTGCCCGGTGCCGGCTCGCTCCTCCTCACCCGCAGCGGAGAGCTCCTGGCCGTGCACCCGTCGGAGCGTCCCGGCGTCCTCCGTGCCCGGCTCTTCACCGGTTCGCCCGACGCGCTCTGGGACGCGGTCGCGGACCACTACCCGAGCATCGCTCCCGGCCGCGGCGAACTGCCACGCTACTGGGTGCTCCGGGAGAACGTATCGCTCACCCTCGCCATCTACGGCGTCTACGACCTGCTCCTGGCAGAGGTGGTGGAGCGGGCCACCGACCGAGCCCTCGTCCTCGCCCGAGTGGCGGCCGCGAACTCCCCGGCCGGCCACCTGCGGCAGGTGGCCTGAGCCGCACGGCGAGGCTGCGGGGCAGCGCCCCTCCCGCAGCACCGTACCCGCACGCGAAGAAGATAAGGACGCTACGAGACGTAGTGGCGCCCCCCTTCCTCCCCCACACGCCCGCCTGACGAATCCCGTCCGGCGGGCCTGTTTCTTTCCCCTCCCGGTCTCTCCCGCTCAGCCCACAGAGGCGAGCGCGGGGATCCAGAACAGCAGCCTACCCGTGCACCGCGTCCCCAAGTACAAGGTCCAGCTCGTCCGCGACGGATCCGTCCCGTTCAGCACCAAGATCTGCTCGACCCCCCGACAGGCGGCGGACCTCTTTCGCGCCTTCGTCGGCGACTCCGACCGCGAGCACCTGATCGCCATCTTCCTCGACACGCAGAACCGGTTCCTCGGGCTGCACACCGTCTCGATCGGCACACTGGACCACAGCGTGGTCCACCCGCGGGAGGTCTTCAAGGCGGCCATCCTCAGCAACGCCTCCAGCCTTGTCCTCGCGCACAACCACCCCTCGGGCGAGTCGGCCCCGAGCGAGGAGGACGTCCGGATCACCCGGGAGCTCCAGAAGGCGGGCGAGCTGCTCGACATCCCGCTGATGGACCACATCGTCGTGGGGGAGGCCTCCTACGCCTCCTTCATGGAGATGGGCCTGCTCGACTACGACCTCCCGGAGCCGAAGCCGCGGCGTCGGCGCAAGACGAAGAAGTAGGCGGGTGTCGCGACTCCGGGCGGGTGAACCTCACGAGGTTGGGCAGCCCGGAGGCCAGGGATGAGCGACGCGCCTGCTCAGGCGGAGCTCACCCAGGGTGCTTGATCACCACCGGCTGGACGAATGCGTTCTGCACCCCGGCCGTGCGGGGTATGCGGTTGTAGGGACACGTTCGAGCGTGGCCTTGCAGGTACAACCCACCCCTGAGCCGATGGAGTCTAGATGAGTTCGACGTTACAGGCGGTCTGCCGCTGGGTCGAGAGGGACCTCCGGGAGAAGCGCACCACGCTGCTTGTGAGCGAGCCGGGGATGCCCGCCATCGGCGCAGCGACTCCTGCCCTGCTGAGTGATGGGTTCCCGGGGTATGCGAAGAGGAGGCTCGTGACCGACGCAGCAGGAGGCGATCACCTCCTGCTCCCTGGACAGGTCTAACCCGAGCGCTTCAGGGAACTACCATGGTGGACCACGTGCTTGCCACCCTGACTGCCTTGCGAGAACAGGCAGACAAGATGGTGAATCCCCTTCATCCCGAGTTCGTTGCGGCCGGTATTCGGTACGCGATCGACGAGGTTGAGCGTGCCCTGACCGGCGGTCGCGATCGTCTGGTCGGTCCCGGTGAGGCTAGCGAGATCAGCGGCTACTCGAAGCGGCAGCTCCGGCGACTCGTGTCGGAGGGGCGGCTGACGAACTACGGCCGGCGGCGCTCGCCCCTGTACCGGGCCGGTGAGCTGCCCCTGAGGCCCGGACAGCGCACCCCCCCCGAGCCCAAGGGGGAGATCGTGGTTCAACCGGTGAGCTCGCCAGCCGGCATCGCCGCCCCTGGCCAGATGCCGGCTCCTGGGGCTGCCGACCCCCCCCTGGCCCCCACCTCCACCAATGCGGTCTGGTCGAAGCCCGGTCGCCGCGGGCGCGACGCGGCCATCAAGTCCCGTGCAAAGGAGCAAGCCAGCCGTCAACGCCAGGGAGGCGCCGCCTGAGCTCCCTGGACGGCACTCCCGCTCCCCAAACCTCCCCCACAGGCCCCGTCGAAGTCTGACCGATGTCCGACACCAAGGAACTCTTCGCCCGCATCGCGCGCGAGAAGGATCTGATCTGCGCCTTCGAGCCCTCGACCAAGGACAGCCCGCGACGGGTGATCGGTGAATGCACGCTGTATGGCCACCGGATCGCCCTGTACCATGAAGACAGGGGCACGATCGCCTACCGCTACACGCCGCCCGATGGCAGGCCGCATGGCACCGACCGGGCTCGCACGGGTGCGCGGGCGGTGGGTGATGCGTTCCTGTTCGCGGACACGTACCTGCGAGAGAAGGTGGCGGAGTCCCTCCGCTCCGGCACACCGCAAGAGGCCCCCGAGGGTCTCAAGCAGTCCACCGCCACCATTCGCGACGCCTACGACTACATCCGGGCGCACTTCCGGGACAGCTACAACGAGAAGCGGTGGCGCGAGATCCTCATGATCCTCCACTGCACGGAGCGGGTCTGGAACCTGGATCGCCCGTACACCAGTCTCTCCGGGCGGGACATCACCCGGTACATCGAAGTCCGTGTGGAGACCGGCCTCGTGCTACCGTCGGAGTTCTCGAGGAGACCCCGGCTCCAGCCGTGCAAGCTGGTCACGGCGGCCAACGACCTTCAGGTGCTCGCCGCACTCTGTCGGAGGCTCCAGTCGGAGGTCGACGCGGAGACACAGGAGATGCCTTTCAAGGTCAATCCTTTCGACTAGCTGCTCCTTCCCGAGGCGGAGAAGGCCTTGCGCACGAAGCCCACCGCAGAGCGGTACGAGGTGCTGATGCGCTTCGTCGACCGGATCGATCCCACGGGGCAGCTCCGGCTCCTACTGGTCCTGGCCCGGTGGCTTGGCCGCCGCCTCGGGTCGATTGCAGGGCTGCAGCGGAAAGACCTCCGCCTCACCCCTGCCGAGATGCTGGAAACCATCCGGCTGATCGAGAAGCGTGGTCACCAGGCCCGGGACGGGATCCAGTCGGAGAGCTTTGCCCGCGAGTTCCTGCGAGGTGGGACGTTCTTCGACCGTGACCGGGACAAGAAGGGGTATCAGCGGCTCGTTCCCAACTCTACGCTGATCCGCCAGGAAATCGATCTCTATCTCGTGCGGCACCCCGATCTCGACCCCGAGGGTCCTCTCTTCCCGAGCGCAGAGGACCCGCGCCAGCCTACAACCGTCGTGCAGTTCATCGAGCTCCTGCACGCCACGGAAGAGCTTGCACGGGCAGAGGGATTCGAGAAGGAGGTGCCGGTGCTGTTCAACTCCGTGTTCCACGGGTTTCGCGGTCTGCGGGCGACGGAGATGGAGAACAACCAGCACCGTGCGGCGCACGTGAACTTCATCATCGGCTGGTCGTGCAAAAACGGGAGCGCGAAGGAGGTACGGTACGTCATGCATGATCCGCGGCTGCTCTACGCAGCCGTCGAGGGGATGCGGCCGGTCGAGATCGAAGCGGAGTACCGGCAGGCGACCGCGGGCGTGAAAGAGGAGAACGCGAAGCTGCGGATGGAGAACGCAGAGCTGATGGCCCGCCTGGCACAGATGAAGGAGCAACACACCGCGAGCCAGGAGCAGATGGCGCGTATGGAGGCCCAGATCAAGCGGGTGGGGATGCTGCTCTCGAAGCTCGCACCGGAATGAGCCATTTCGCTCCTGCCTTTAGATCAGCCGGCGATCCAGTCCTGCTGGAACGCCGAATGCTCTCGTAGAAGCGCTCCCCGACGAGGTACGGAATCACTCGTCCACATGGCGCGGGTGAAGCACCCACGGGGCCCATCATCTGCTGGTGCCTACCGCCACACATGCTTGCATGTACGATTGCATGCAGATATAGTTGCAGGCATGCCTGCCGAATCGATATCGTACCCGGTGTTAGTCGATCGAGAGCGAGAGCGCGCTGAGCTGCGCCAGGTTCTTGCTTCCGGAGAGCCGAAGCTCGCCCTCCTCACCGGGAGGCGCCGGATTGGGAAGACGTATCTCCTGACCCATGCGTGGGACCCGGAGCCGATGTTCCTCTTCACGGCCGCACGGACCACGCCCGAGATCAACCGGCACCAGCTCATCACGGACCTGGCTCGCTGGAGCGGGGAGGATCTCCGGCCCGACGACTACCCGACCTGGCGCGCGGTCTTCAACCTCCTCCTGGACCTCCGGGCTCCGGAGCCGCTGGTGGTCGTCCTCGACGAGTTCCAGTACCTCGCCGACAACGAGGCGGGCGTGGCGGCGGTCGCGTCGGAGCTCAACGCGGCCTGGGAGCGCAGGCGGCCTCCCCGGCCCTTCCTGCTGGTCCTCTCCGGATCGGCGGTGGGGACGATGGAGGCCCTGGCGGGCGGAGGGGGGCCGCTGTACGGCCGTTTCGCCTGGCAGCACCGCCTGCAGCCGTTCGACTACTGGTACGCGGGCGAGATGGCGCCCTTCGCCGACCTCCGCGAGCGCGCCCTCGCCTACGGTGTGTTCGGGGGGACGCCGCGGTACCTCTCGGTCGTGGATGCGAACCGCAGCTTCGCCGAGAACGCGACGCGCCTCCTCCTCTCGCAGAGCGGGGAGGTCCGCCTCCTGGTGGAGACCGCGCTGGACCAGGAGGAGGGGCTCCGGGACGCGTCCAAGTACCGCGCCATCCTGCGGGCGGTGGCGGGCGGCTGCACGGAGCGGAACGAGATCGCCCAGCGCGCGGGTCTCCCCAACGACGCGGCGCTTCGCGACAAGCTGGCGCGTCTGATCGAGTTGGGCTACCTGGAGACACGGCAGAACGTGGACGCCAGGCCCAACGAGGCGGTCCGGTACGGGATCGCGGATCCGGCGTTCCGCTTTCACCAGCGCTTCGTGGAGCCGAACACCTCCGTGCTGGAGCGCTACCCCGCGGAGCAGGTCTGGGAGTCCCACGTCGCCCCGCACGTAGATGCCTACATGGGCCTGGAGTTCGAGCGCATCGCCACCCAGGCGTACGACCGGCGGCGTGCCGCGCTGGGCCTCCCCATGGTGCAGGAATGGGGGCGGTGGGAGGGGGTGGATCGAGCGCGGCGGCCGTTGGAGATCGACCTGGTCGCCTCGCTGGTAGGTGGCGGCGCGCTGACCGGAGCGGTGAAGTGGGACCGCGAGCCCATCGGGGCGAAGGTCCACTGGGACCATCTGGACATGCTGCGGCGAGCAGCGGATGCGGGGCGGCGCTGGGCCCACCAGGCGCTCGAGCCGGACTCGCTCCTGCTGTACACGGCGGCGGGCGGCTTCGCCCCAGGTTTCCAGGCCGCCGCGGAGGCGCGCGGCCACCGCGTGGTGTGCTGGAGGCTCGAAGATCTGTACGCTGTCTGAGCCTCCGCGCACGTGAGCTTCCCGCCGCGCCGATATGAGATCGCTACGCCCGAAACTCGCAGCAGCGCAGCTTCACACCCTCTTCACGAAGCTGGCGCTTTCGAACTCGTAAGTACATGGTAAGGCGGGGGATGTGCATTCGGCGTAGCTGGCTCTAATCGGATCACAACCGACATTGAGAAACAGGGGGGGTGGTCATGTCAAACGATCATATTCATCCGCCGTTTCCACCCGTACTGTAATGGTCACGCACTCAGCGCCCGCGGGCGGTACATCTCTGCTTCCACCCGGGGCCGACCCGCACTGCGTTGGCGCAGGGGAGAGGGTACTCATCCATCCCGCGCCGTTACTGTGTCCGCACCACGGGCACGTGAAGGAAGCCCCCCGCGAGCGGGCCGCTCCCCGCACGGATCTCGACGATGCGCCGCATCCCCGAGGGCACCTCGATCTCAAAGAAGCGGGCACTCGCCCCCCGCACCACGAACGGCTCCTCGAACGGGCGGGCATCCACCCGGGTGACTCGCAGTGGGAACATGCCCTCGGGGGTAAGCCTACTGAGGATCTCGTAGGTATTCCAGCTGGGGATCGTGTGGAGCGGGTCGCGTGGCGTGAAGCCAGGTCGGTCATCGAGAGCGGTGGCCACCAACCAGTCCACCACCAGGTCAGCGAACCTCCGGCCCGTCTGGATCTCGAGGTTCCGCGTGCTGCTGAGGCAGTGCTCTTGCGTGAGCTTCCTGAAGAATGCCTTCTCGTCCCCCCCGAAGTGGTCTGCGGCCCATCGCAGCAGGGACCAGCCACTGCCGAAGAATGACAGGTCGGCGGTGAATGGGGCCCCAGAGCGACGGTACGGTTCGTCCGCCATGCAATTCTCCGGGGCGATGTCCTCTGCGCTCTGGTCCAGGTCGCGCAGGGGAGACCTCGTCTCGGGCTGGAGGTAGAAATCCCAGATGAAATCGAAGTGGCTTCCCACACCCTGCGGCCGGGCTTGACAGTCCGGCTTCTCCGGCCAGAAGTAACACGCCAGCGATTCATCGAAGTTGGCATTCCCCTTCCACCGGGCCCCTGAGAAGCGGCGGGCAAAGATTTCCTCCGCCTGCATGGCCAGTGCCTCCATGAGCCAGGAGTCTTCCAGCATGTCGAAAGGATGGTCGAGGCGGTTCCGGAAGCGCCCCGCGTATGCGGCCACGTGGGCGGCCTCGTGCGTTACGGTGGTCCGTGTTTCCCGCCACCATCTTTCGATCACATCCTCGGGTGCCAGGCTCCGGATGTAGACGATCTCTCCCTGATTGCTCGCGGGATCCTGCGTCTGGTCGTAGAAGTCGCACGCGTTGATGAGGCCGAGCCTACCGCTCACACGTGGTGTGATGAGGACCAGCAACCGCCCATCCCCGTCGAGGTATCCGTCGAAGGCGGTCGGATCACCGAAGTAATCGAGCAGCATCGGGTGGATGACATTATCGTACTCGCGGCCCAGCGCCTCCAAGAGCGAGTCCACCTGCCCGCCAAGTGGTGCGGCGACATCCTCGAGGACCGCCACCTTTCGGCTCACGTAGACGGCTCGCGATTGAATCGAGTCGAAGTCGCGGCAGTTCGTATCGAGTGCGAACCGCAGGGGAAGGACATCGTTCCGCCTCAGGTCCCGGCGGCGCCCGGATACTGGATCCGCGGGGGAGCGGGACCGGCCGAGCGGGGCGCGAGCCTCGCTGCTCTGGATCGCGATCACCTCCTGGTTGCGCTCCAGGGTGAGGGCATGCGCCAGCGCTTCCGAGCGCAGGGATTCGAATTGCACCGGCGGGGTGCCCGCGGCAGCGGGCTCGACAGCGAGTATGGTTGTATCAGTGACCGGACTCCGCTCCGTCGCCGCACTACCTGTCGTCCGGAACAGCACAGCCAGGAGCGAGTCCGGATGCGGGAAAGCGTTCACCACAGGCACCAGGTAGCTACTCGCGCCGACCAGCTCGAGGCAATGATCGGACGCCCCGTTCAGGCGCCGGCCCTCGCCGGTCTCCAGTTGCACCTGCGAGGCTACTTCCAGGGGGTGCTCCGTATAGTCCAGGCTGTCCCCAACCTGAATTGCGACCCAGACGGCGGTCTGCGGAGCACAGCGGAACCCTCGTTCCGGAAGCCGACCCTCCAGCCGACCCGTGGTGGCAGACATCAGCGGAACGGGGATACCATCGACCGTGACGCTGGAGGGGCGCTGACCACGAGCGGTCAGCCTCTGTCCCTCCACCACCAGCTGTCCTCCCGGCCGTAGCACCTCCGGGGTGATGCGACCGATCACCGGCGCGTGCTGCGCGAGCAAAGGCGCCGTGACCACCAAGAGCAGCGCAGCTAACCCCGCGGTTCTCGTCAATGCCACTTCAACGCTTAGGTGCCCGGACAGCCGGAGGCATGCAGGAGTTCGCGTGCCGACGCGGCTCTGGTCCCGAATCATCCGCAGGTGTGCGCCTCCGTCACCGCTTCGCGGTAATAAGTTCGGCCAGCTTTTCGACAGCAAACTCCTTCGCTAGATAGACGAGGATCGCGGGTTCTCTGACCGCGAAACCCCGGACCTCACCACCCAGCTTGATCCCGCTCTTTGCCGCTTCCACCTCGTAGGTGATCTCCCAGTGGACCATCCGGAACTTGGTCGTACAGTTACGTCGTCTTCCGGAGCGGGGGGCAGGATGGAGGTCGAACGAGCAGTCCCGCAACGTGGCACCGATCAAAGGCTGAATGATTACATCGAAGCCCGGACGATGCATATCCAGCCTCAGCCCCGTCGTGAAGGACGGGACGTAGACAGTCTCGCCGAATACGCGGGACACCGGAACTACGGTCATCCGAAGTGGCCGGTCTAGAGGAACCCTGACAGTCGTATCGCTGATTACCGAGTCCCGAATCGCCAGGCGGACGTCTTCCTTGCGGACCTCCACCTGACCTACGATCCAGTACAGGGTCGGAGCGATCTCGGCGTTGAGTCCCACGTATAGGCCGAGGTTGTTCTGCCGCATTGAAGCATGGCGCTCGAAGCCTCTCCGCCGGATAAGCAGACCTCCCTCTACGTTGCGGGGCTCCACCGGCGACTCGAACACGAATCGATCGAGGCTGTCCGGCGTCGAAGTCGCGGAGGAACTGATGCGGCCCTGGTAAATGCCCCCATGCACCCCCATCGGCAATGTTGCTCCTAGGAACTTGGGCCTCCAAAGCGATGGGCTGAAAACGCGAAGGTCAGAGTAGAGGTCCGCGGCCCGAACTCCGTCGAGGAAGTCGAAGCTGGCTCCAATAGATACTACAGCCTCGTCGTCTCGGGGGATCTCGAACTCTCTTGGCCTCCCCGCAGCACCCGGCGGAGTACCGGGCTCGCGACCCCGGGCGGGCCGGGCTAGCAGTCCTGTGCAGATGACCCGTCCGGAGGCGAGTGCGGTTACGACCACTACCTGGCCAGCGAACTCCCGGGGCTTCCCTGTGAACCGTACGCTCTTCATCCCATGCGTGAATGCCTGCGTCCTGTCCAGTACTTGGACCAGGAGTTGGGCGTCTTCGGGGGGTGAGACGGCGGTATCGCCATCCATCACCCGCACGATCAGGGTATCGCCCCGGGTCTTTGCGGACGTGTCGGCCACAATCGGGTCCGGGGTGTTGGCTCTACATCTCTGGATCTGCGTGGTCGCGGCTCCTTTGATCAGGGGAAGGGGAATGTTCAGCATGTGCACGTAGCTGCTGTCTTTCCCAGCTGGCGGCGCGTTCGGATTCGAGGCGGCGGGCGGGGCCGACTGAGCGCCCACAGCCGATGGACTGCCGATGAGTACCGCGATTGCAACGGACAGGATGGAGAGTTTGAGCATGTCAGGATCCAGAGAAGATGAGATTGGCGCCGCGGGGTGGCGGCGCGCACGGCTCACAATTTGATGGTCCGATGCAGCCTGTTTCTCTTCCAGGGATGCTCATCGTTTCACTGACGACCGATCCGGCGAGAGCCGCGACACATTATCGTTCTTTGCGCCCTGGCCTTCGGCGACGTGCCGGGAGTGGCATCATTCGGATGCGACGGTTCCGCCGCCGATCTCGTTTCGCGCCTCCTCACCGCTCCCATATGGGGGGATCGCTCGCCCATTACTTCCGGATCGCTGTAGCGGTAACGTTCCCCTCCGCGTCGACGTTGAAGGCATACGCTTCCTTCATGTCAGATGCGCCCGAGTAGGTGTATACCAGGAGCCGCTCCCCATTGGTGCGCACCTTCACGATCCCGAACGCCGTGCGCGAGAACGCCGCGGGGATCTCCTTGGCTCGCCGGCCGGTCTTGGCGGGTAGGGTGGCCTTGCCCTCGTACTTGAAGAAGGCGGCCAGCTCGGTGATGAGCACAACTGGTTCATCGACCTCCTCGCGCGAGTGCCGCCCCAGAGCGGCGACCAGTGTGGCGCGGGGGTGGATGTGCTCCACACGCTCGCTCTCGTCGCCCGACGATACCACGGAAACGACCGGCGCGACCGCACGGAGGAAGTCCGCAGAGTAGTCCGCCGACCCATGGTGCGGCACCTTCAGCACCTCCGCCCGGAGCGAGTCGGGGTGCTCAGTGGTGAGCATCTCCTCCGCTTCCTCGTTCAGATCACCAGCGAATAGCAAGCGGACGTTGCCGTACCTCAACCGCAAGATCACCGAGTGGCCATTGATGGTGTGTCCGGCCGAGTATCCTTTGAACTTCGGCTCGCCCGGGTTGCGGCCGACCCTGCGGGTAGGCGCGCCGAGGAACTTGAGAGCAGGCTCCCCATCTACGTCCACCGGAATCGGGCCCAGGATCTCCACCTCGGAGCGGGGGCCGTCCTGGACCCCCTCGTCCAAGAACGAGAAGAGCTCCCTGCCGTTGCTCCCGAAGTCCAGCCGCCGGAGTTCCATCCCGCCGCGCGTCTCCCAGCCGTCCAGAGCCCGGCACCACGGCTTGAAGAATTTGTTCCGCTCCTTCGCGGGGACCTCGCGTGGATCGTTGACTAGACCGGTGATCACCAGCGTCCCGTCCTCGAGCCGCTCAGTGGCGCCCAGCATCTCCTCATCCTGGAGCTCCTTCCCGTCGAGCTTACCGGGTCGTTTTACGAGGCCATTGTGGTACACCCGCTTCGGGTGGATGAACAGCGGCGCCCGCTCGTTCCGTTCGGCGGCGTGAATTTCGGTGAGCCCCGCGAAGTGGTCGGCGTCGCCGTGGGTGACTACGATGCAGTCGATCTCCTTCGGATGCTCAGCGGTGGTGCCGCGAAAGCGTGCAGCTAGGTAGCGCGCGAAGAGCTGCAACTCGCCACCGTCGATCAGCATCGTGCGTCCTTCCGGCGTCTCGACTACTGCGCCGTCGCCCTGCTGGACGTCCACGAAGTCGACGCGCAGGACGCGGTCGGCCTCACCGTCTTTCTCGAACAGCTTCGCCGCTTTCCCCTTGATGAAGGCGGATTTCCCGTCGAACGTTACTAGCACTCCCCTTTCCGTGGACTCCTCGAACTGTACGATGTCGCCCCAGGCGAGGGTGGCGATCTGCTGCGCGTCCTCCCCTTCGCGGTCGAACACGTTCGCCAAGTCCACCGCCAAGCGACGCTTTTCAGTCACGGCGCGCCTCCAATCGGGCTCAGGTAAGATCGGATCAGAACACCCGGATCCGCGACTCCGCAGAACAGCGGCCCGACGCGTTCCTCATTGGCCCAGGCGCTGTTCCGGTGAGCGCGTCTTCGGGCCGACGATGGGGTCTGTGTTCGCTATTACGCGGTCGATGTAGAGGCTATTTGCGTCGAGATCTCGCCCTGGGATGGAGATGTTGAAGCCGGGAATGCTGCCCTTGCAGCGACGCAGCCACTGCACCATGCGCTCTGCGTCCTCGTATGAAGCGAACTGCACTGGCTGGAACCTCTCCAGGCCCAATCCACCTACGGTTGAGCGTAGATGCAGAACACCGCTCGGTGTGGAGTTGGTTCGAACGTACCACGAATTGACGATCAATGCGGACTCTGGGATCAGTTCAACGGTAGTGTCGTGTTTGGCAGAGACAAAACTCACTACATCGTCGGATTCCGTGATGGTGGCATCCCCTCCGTCTACGCGCCGGAGAACATATTCGAGAGTTACTCTTGCGTTGCGCGGACGCGTGCTCCTAGCGATGTCGTTGAACTCTCCCCGGATTACCGCTTGCTCGCACGTCCTCGAATCCCCCGAGAAGGCGTAGAACCACTCGGATTGTCTCTCCTCAACGTCCACCACGAAATCAGCGATCACGTTTCCTGTCAGATCGATCCCAGCGGTGCTCTGCTGCAGCAGAATGGCCTGCCGCTCCGTCAGTGCACCATTCAGATCCACGAAGCGGTGCCGCAGGGTGACGCTCTCGTTCATGCCGCTGGTGGCGGAACCGGATACCTTAGGCGCCGCGCTCAGCACCGGGAGCGTTAGGCCGAGTTCCGCCCCGACTTCTGTCCCCTGCGTAAATGACAGTGTCCCCACGTCTACCGTGTTGTGCTTGGTCGCGATCTTGTCCCAGCTAACGTAGGACATGTTGCTGTCTGGCAGCTCCATCCGGATGCGTACGGAGTGGAGTCGGTCGGCTGGACTCGGAGACCGATTCTCGATGGAGAAGACCACACGACGAGAGATGCGGGCGAGGTTCCGCGCGCCGGGAGGAGGGGAGTCGGACTTAATGGGTGCGGCGATTCCCGCCGCGATCGCTCGTCCCGTACTAGCGTGCGCGGCTACCCCCCTGACGAACTCCGCCTGCGCCTCCGGTGCCAGGGCCAGAATGTTGTTGGGGTCAGAATTCGGAACCGGCAGCGAGAACGCGGTGAGCTCAGCATAGTGAATAGTGGTATCCACGACGTGCGACCTCTGCCTGTAGCGCCGAGTCACCTCCGGGCTCAGGCGCAGGGGCATACACGCCGGGACGAACAGTACAATTAGGCACAGTGTGCACAGCATCCGCATGATGGCCTCCGGCGGTCAAGGTGGACGAAGCTGTAGGCCCTTTCCGTCAATCGCGGACTCCCCGCACGCGAGTGCGGGTCGCGGTCGGCTCCCGCGGAGCAGGATCGAAAGACCGCCCGATCTGGACGAGCTCCACCCGGGGCACTGTGAATTTGGACGGACACGCCCGAAGGTTTTCTCTGGCGGGCCACATGTCCACTTCAGAGCATGCTCTTGAGATCCAGGGTTCTGGCTCGCGTTGTGGAAACAAAGCCGAGGAGGAATTTGGAGTTGCGAACGCGTCCGAAGCGGCCGAGGCGGCTGGCACTCGCCGCTCCATCCGATCCCATGCCAGGCGAGGCTGCGCAGGTGCGCCTCGCTGAGAAAAGTGGCTGCCCCGCAGGCCACTGCGCTCTGCACCTTAACGCGCGTTAGGAGGTCGAGCCGACCAATAACAAGGCCGAACAGGCGCTGCGGCGCGCAATGATCTGGAGGAAAGGCTGCCTCGGCAGCCAGAGCGGAGCGGGACTGAGCTTTGGCGAGCGCATCCTCACACTCACCAAGACGGCGCGCCAGAATGGCGTCTGTGCGATCGACTACCACGCTCGAGCGGTTCCCGTCCATCCTAGTCCCTGCTCCTTCTCCCCTGAACGGTTCCCTCAGGCGCAATCCGCCCTATCCGAACCTCCCCTTGATGGTCGGGCAGTTGTAGTTCTCGATCGCGCGGAAGGCCTCCAGCACGCCGGCCACACCGCCCCGCTCGTGGAAGGCGGCCTCGATCTGCTCAGCGAAATTCGCCAGCGCCTCAATCGCTTCGGGGTCGGCGCCTTCGCGGGCGGCCGCCGCTACGCGTCCTACCCGGCCCCGCGACGACTTGATCTTGCGAGGGTTCTTCGGCAGCTTCGTTTCTCCCGGATCGCCAATGCCGTAGAGACGATAGAACTCGAGGAAGTGGTGCCGCACCGCGGTCGGGTTGAGGGTCCCGTTGTCGTTCGGCGGGAGGGCATCCTCAGTCACGTGGAATACGTTGACCGTGAACACGCCGCCGTCGTCGGCCATGAGGTCGGCGTGGGTGAAGGGGGGATTGCCGCCGTTGCCTCCCTGGGGGGCCCAGTCCAGCTTGTCGGCGGTGAAATCCGGGATCTCCCAGGTGACCCGATGCGCCATCGCCACGGGCACCCCGTTGATTTCCCAGACCGCGTCCGCCTTAAGCTCCTTGACTCCCCCCGCGCGGAGCTCGACCCGCGAGACCACCGCGGCCGGGTCGGTGATGACGCTCGTCTTGAGCTTGCCCGCGAGGTCGGTGATGTCGAAGATCTGATCGCCGTTCTTGGGCGGTTCCTTCGGGCGGAGGTCGGTGTCCGCCGATGCGCCGTTCACATCCCCCAGCTTCAGCACCCACCCCTCCAGCGGCAGGCCAACGTCCTTGAACTTCTCTTCGTTCTTCGGGTGCAGCACCCTGGCGACGTGGGGGTGGTGACCGGCGCTCGAAGCGGGCAGCAGGACGTGCACGACGTGCTTCTGCGGGTCGGGGTCGGGCACGAAGAGGCACAGGCAGTTGAGGGAGATCTCCAGCGTAGCCATGTCTTCCTCTGTGGTTGAATGGGTTCAGTTTCCCACGTACTGGAATCCCGCCCAGGCGGCTGGCGAGCGGAGCGCCTCGTCGCCGGACCGCAGCACGTGGCGCTGCGCCGCACGGAGGGCCATGGGTCCGTTGCCCGAACTGCGGTAGGCGCGGTGGAACTCGACCATCAGCGCCCGGGTGAGCCGGTCGTCCACGTCCCACAGACTCCCTACGGCGCCGCCCGCCCCCGCCGCCAAGAAGGCGCCCGCTAGCCCGGAGAACCCCGCGGCCCGGCCTGGCCCCGTGCGCACCGTCTGGCACGCCGCCAGCACCACCAGTGACAGGTGGCGCAAGTCCATCTGGGCGATCTCGGCAGCGGCGAGCGTCGGTGGGGCGGTCCATCCCGGCGTCGGCGCGAGGAGCAGGTAAGAGCGCTCCGGCCGCTCGTCGTCGAACACCGCGTGTCCCGCGTAGTGCACCAGGCCCGCTCCGGCGAGTGCCTCGCGGAAAGCCTCCCTGCTCGCGCCCGCTCCGGACAGCAATCGTTGGCGCGGATATCCCGCAGCGACCTCCCTGACCTCGTCCGCCGCCCCCTTCAGCCGCTCAAAGCCCGGGTGCTCTTCCGGGTCGAACGCTGGATCGGAAACGAACAGTGCTGGCTTTGCGGCGCCCGTCCGGTCCGGCCGGCGCCATGCCTCGCGCAGGCTCGCCGCGAAGCGGAGCGGGCGGTCCTCCACGAGGTAGCGCCCTTGGCGCGCATTGTAGAGCGCTGCGAACGGAACCGAGGCGAGATCGCCGTCCGCAACGATCACCAGCGGGACTCCCTCTCGGCCCAGGTGGTCCTCCACCGGGCGCAGCAGCCAATCGTAGAGCCTCGTGAGCCCGGGCCGGAGTTCCGCTTCTCCGGCCGCCCCCTCCAGCTGCTGCCGCAGGCGCTCGACGGTGCGGGCGAGGCGCACCGTGTCGACGACTATGCGGAACACCTCCACCCGGCGCCCGGCCACGGTCCAGACCAGGAGCGTGTCTCCGACCAGCGCGTACTCCAGCCCTACCTCACCCGGAGGCCCCGCCACGGGTCGGGCCGAGTCCGCCCGGTCCGGCCGGCCAACCGGGGCGAGCGAGGCTCGCCCCCGGTCCAGGTAATTCAGCGCCTCGGCCGTATCGCCGGCGGCCAGCTTCAGCATCGCCACCCGGTCCACCACCGCGCGCGCCGCTTCGAACACCGCCGCGCGTCGGGGCTCCATGCGGATGGAGTCGCGTCGCTGCTCCAGGATTGCAAGGGCCGCCTCCAGGCGGGCTGTCCCGCGCTCTGTGTCTCCCGCCGCGAGCCAGGCCTGGGCTCCATCCACCACGGCGGGGAGGGCGACCAGCGGGGCGTGCATCCGCTGGAAGTACGCCGCCGCCGAATCCAGGGCCGCGGCGGCCCGTGCGGGGTCGGCGCGGAGGGAGGTGACCGCTTCGGCCATCTGCTGTCGGGCAACCATCCATTCCCTGGCTCTACGATCAGCGAGCCTGGAGATGGCCTCCTGCCCCACAGCCACATCCTCAGCCGCGCGCGGCAGGGCTCCCGCGGCCGCTAGTAGCCGGGCGCGAAGCAGGCGGGCCTCCGCCACGTAGGCGGGATTGCCGTTGCGCGTCGCCACCCGCACTCCCTCGTCCTGCAGCCGGATCGCCGTCCTCGGAAACCCGTCGGTGACAGCGATCCCAGCAATGGAAGAGAGCAGATTGTGCATTCGGTACGAGCTCCGGTACGGCCGCAGCCGCTCGAGAGCGCGATGCGCCAAGGCGTACCCCTCGTCCATCTCGCGCAACCTGAACCGCGCGACGGAATGTGCGTACAGCGTCGCCGCCTCGCTCTCACGCTCGCCGCTCCGCTCGAACAAACCTGCGGCTCGCCACGCCTCCGCCAGCCCGGATTCGTAGCGGTCCTCGCGCAGCAGCACGCTCGCGAGCAGGAGCCTGGCCTGGCCGGCTAGCGCCGGGTGGCGCACCGGATCGGTCGCCTCGGCAACCTCCCGGAGGATGGTCTCCCCCCGGCGTGCACCGCCGCTGCGGAAGAGCGTGCTCCCGTACAGAAGTCGCGCCCACTTCTGCAGGATGGGGGAGTCGGCGGCGGCGGCGATTGCGGCTCTGTACCGCGCCGCCGCGGCGGGGAATTCCACCCGCTCCTCAAGCTCACAGCCGGCGGCGAACTCCTGGTGCGCATGCGCCAGCTGCTGCGCCCCGTGCCGGCCCGCCTGTGCGCGGATGGCGCGCACTCCGTCAGCGAGCGACGCGTCTCCGTCAGGGCGCCGCTCCAACGCCCTCCCCAGAGTCTCCGCTCGGCGCAGGTGCTCCTCCGCACGCGCTGTATTCCCGGCTAGGGTTGCCCCGGCCCAGCGGTCCAGCACACGGCACCACCCCAGCACGCGCGCGCCCTGCGGATCGGCGGCAGAGTACGCCGCGTAGTCGGACTCCGGAGCATCGGGCCCGGGGGGGGGCGGCGGCGGGTCGACGGTGAGCAATTCCCTCAGGTTCCGCTTCGCCTCGCCTGCCCACCCCGACATGGAATCGACCGCCAGGTAGCTGCGCCACCCGAACTCGGCCTCTTCCACCAAGCCGAACCGCTGCAGCGCCAGCGCGCGGTTGAACAGGGCCGCCGGGTTCCGCGGCTCGCGCTCCAGCGCCTCCTCGGCGGCCTCAATCGCAGCAAGCAGGTCGCGTGGGGTGCGCGCGCGTTCCGCACGGACCAGATAGGCCGCAGCCAAGTCGGCGAGCACAGCGCCCGGACGGTCCGCCCGCCACGCGGCCATCTGCAAGGATGAGATGGACCGGTGGAGCGGTTTTCCCACCCCCGGCTCGTACAGCAGATCAATGAGCGCCGCCGCGTGTATGGCATCGGGGTCGGCTCTCTCGCGGATGGCCCTCTCCGCGCGGCTGGCGATGTCGCCGAGACGGTCCGGCCGTGGCCCGACAGCGGAGACGGCCGCACAGTCGGTGCGGGGGGAGGTGGCTTCCGGGCGGGGCGGCGCACACGACCGTTCTGCGGACGAGATCGAGAGCCGCGGCCCGATCGTCTGCTGCAGCCCGAGCCGTTCCAGTTCGCCCACCAGCCCAACGGGAGCGGAGCCACTCCGCTCCAGATCCGGACTGGAACGGGTGCCCACGAAAACGCAGAGAACTAGGATGAGGCCGACTCGGCGCGCCACCCGTGGGGAAGGATGGGTCCGCGCCGCGAGCGGCGGTTTTGCGGATGTACGCACGCGCGAGCGCGAGTGGAGGAGCGATGCCCTATAACGCGCCGGGGTCGAATCTGCTCCGGGGTGGCGAGCAAGGCGATGCCATGCGACGGACGTTCACGTCAAGGTGCGTGTCCGCCGCCGGAAAGACAATGCTGTCGTAATGCTCCCGGTTCGTGGCAGATCTCCGGGCGGGAGGCTGCCCTCAGAGGAGGGAGCGGAGCTCGGCGGCGGTGAACGACCGTGGAGGCGGGGACGGCGGCACTTGCAGCCCTGCTGCCCGGAACAACTCGCCCGGTCGCATGGCCCACCCCGGTGGATGGGTGTCGTCTGCGTCGGCCTTGCCGTATACGTATCGGTCGAAGACTGCTCCGAGCGGCACTCCGGTCTCCTGCTCCAGGTACGCTTGGAACGAGGCCGTGGTGATCAGCCGGCGTTTCCTCTCGCAGAAGAGCTTCGCCAGGACAGGCAGGAGGCCACCGGGGGCGAAGAGCAGATCCAGCTCACTGAGCAGCAGCGAGCCAAGGCAGTACGAGTCCTCGTGCGTGTGGCGGCGGTAAGGGGAGAACCCGGCCAGTTGCACGGGCGGGCGCAGGGGCGCGGCCTCCGCCCGGGGGTAACCCTGGTCGCGCCAGCTCGCGATCGCCTCGTCGATCCAGCCGGCGTTGCCGTTGGCCGGCATCACACCCCGCGCGAACCAGGAGTGGGTGATCTCGTTCCCCAGGACGCTTCGCTGGGTCATAGTGGCCCCGGCGTACTCCATGCCGCCGCCGATCTCGCCGGTACAGTAGACCAGCAGCGCCTCGTGAGCGTAGGGCCCGTAGGTACACTCCAGCTCCCGCAGGATGCCGCTCGCGTCCATCAGCGTCCGCTCCACCTCGTCCGTGTCCTCGCCGTAGATAGTCACTGGCACCTCGCTTTTCACCCCCGCGAAGGTCCCCTCCCGGACCGCCAACGGGGCGTCCGTCAGGTGCAGATAGCACGACGAGCAGGTGAAGTAGTCGGGAAAGGTGACCTGCCAAGCGGCGTCCTCGCACGAGGTGACTTGGCCGTTGGTGAAGAGCCGATGCGCGCGGCTGCTTCCGGAGACGCGGACCTCCATCGTCATCGGGAGCTGATCGAACTCCAGGTTGGCGGGAGCATATCGCTCCAGGTAACCCCGGGGGTCCAGGTCGGTCATGAAGAGCCCCAGCCGGACCCCTCCGTCTCCGAACCCGACCACATCCTTCGGGAGTGGATATCGGATGTCTAGCTCGTGCTCCACCCCGGCAGCGAGCGGCTCATCCAGCATCCGTAACGGCGCCGTCTCGTCAGGCGGCGCTACCAGACGGAGCCGTTCCGGCGAGAGCGACTGCCCCTCCAGGACCAGCTGGGTCGGATCCGGCACCAGGTCGAGAAGGGGCCGACCCGGCTGCGGCAGGGTAAACCGGAGTCTGCCCCGCCCGTGGGCGCGCCTGCGCGCGATGTCGAGGCTGAACTCCAGGTGTAGCCCCACCGCATCGATGGGCACCGCCACGTTCCCTTTCACGAAGAAGGACGGGGGAATCTCGCCGGCCTCACCAGCCCAGTTTCCCCGGAGTGGTTGATCGTTCATGAGACCCTCGCTACGTTGCGTGAGGGACAGAGGCGCAGCCCTGCAGCAGCCATCTTCCCGACTGTTGCGCTCATCTGCTAGTAGATGATGCGCGCACCGCGCCTGGTATTAACGCTCCCCTCTCCGCTTCACCAGACAGTCATCCGAACCGCGAGCGAGGCTTGGGTTCAGGCGACTACCCGGCTCGCTCGCCGCTCCCAGTGGATAAAGATGGACACAAGTCGGCATTTTCCTCCCCGCTATCCACTTCGACGGCCGTTCCCGAGCAGATCTCAGTGGCTCGATCTAAACGGTCGGCCTGGTGCTATAGCGGGGCGACACGCGCTGCCTGAAACGTCGAGAGGCGGATCTCGCGGATCGTGGGATGACCAGCCCTGACACGGGAAACCTCCCCTTCAGCGCCCCGGCTCCGTCGGTCAGACACGCAGCCTCCCGGCAGAATTTTTCACACCCTCTTCACACCTTTGAACGGAGTCGTGCACTCAACTGGTTGCAGGATGTGAAGTTACTGAGGAGTGTTGCCGCGGTGATCCACCGGAGCACTACCGGTACAGAGGCGCCTCTTGCAGTTCCCGATAAACTCTGTTTCGAAGATGGGCCGCCCGCGTGGCCGCCCATTCCTCTTCACCCCCTCTTCGCCCCTCCGGAGCCAGATGCAGGGCCATGCGGGGAGGCCTGCCGAACGCTCGGTCACGGAACGCCGGGACCACCCCGACCGGAGGCCTCCTCGGCGGTCCCGGGACGGTTCAGGCCTTGCTTGCGGACATTTCCGGGGTGGGCTACTCTGCTCCAGTGAACAAACGCCGCCGCAGTCCTGGCTCCTCCTCCACACACCACGCGCACATGAGTCCCTACGTCCGCACGTCCGTGCCCGTGCTTCTCGCCGTGCTGGCACTCACCGGCTGCACCTCCCCTCGCGGCGGTAGCCAGGCCAGCGCTCCGGCCCCGCAGCCCGCGCCCCGGACCGCTGAGACCCGGCGGCCCGACTTCGAGATCACCACGACCGAGAGCTTCGACCCGGCGTCGATTCCCCTGTATGGCGGCAGCCATCCCGAGGTCTACGCCTACATCGATGCCCACCAGACAGCGCACCTGGAGAACCTGCGCCGCTGGGTCCGGCAGCCGTCCATCAGCGCACAGAACCAGGGCGTGCAAGAAATGGCGGCCATGCTCCGCGACGACCTGAAGAGGGTCGGCTTCCAGGAGGCAGAGGTGGTCCCGACGTCCGGCCATCCGGGTGTGTGGGGCTACCTCGATGCCGGCGCGGAGAAGACCCTGGCCGTCTACATGATGTACGACGTCCAGCCGGTGGAGCCGGAGGGGTGGAGGGTGGACCCCTTTGCCGGAGAGATCGTGGAGCACCCGCTCGGGCGCGTCCTCATGGCGCGCGGGGCCACGAATCAGAAGGGACCCCAGCGTGCCTTCCTGAACGCGGTGGAGGCGATCCTCAAGACCAAGGGGCGCCTGCCGGTCAACCTGATGGTGCTCGCAGAGGGCGAGGAGGAGCTGGGCTCCCCCCACTACCCTGAGCTGATCGACCGGTTCGCGGAGCGGCTCGAGCGTGCGGACGGCGTGCTCTTCCCCTTCAACGGGCAGGATCCGGCCGGTGACGTGGGGATGACGCTCGGGGTGAAGGGGATCGTCTACTTCGAGATGGAGGTCAGCGGGGGCGCGCAGGGTGGGCCGGCGGAGGCGGAGATCCACAGCTCGCTGAAGGCGATCGCCGACGCGCCGGCGTGGCGGCTGGTGCAGGCCCTCTCCAGCCTGACCACCCCGGATGGCAACACCATCCTGGTGCCGGGCTACTACGACCCCATCCGTCCCCCCTCGGAAGAGGAACAGCGCCTGGTCAACGGCATGCTCCCGGCCTGGACCGAGCGGGAGCCCAGGATGCGCCAGGGCCTGGGCGTGCAGCGCTGGATCGATGGGATGAGCGGGGAGAAGTCGCTCATGAACCATCTGTTCAACACCACGCTCAACATCGACGGCATCTGGAGCGGCTACACCGGCCCGGGGGTCAAGACCATCCTGCCGCACAGGGCCACCGCCAAGCTGGACTCGCGGCTGGTTCCCAACCAGACACCCGACAGCGCGCTCGCCCTCATCCGGCGCCACCTCGACGCCCAGGGGTTCAGGGACGTCGAGGTCCGCAAGCTGAGCGGCTACCCGCCTGCGCAGACCTCCGTGGAGGCGCCGCTGGTCCAGGCCGCCATCGGCGCGTACAAGAAGCACGGCTTCACCCCGAGCGTGACTCCTCGCCTCGCGGGGAGCGCGCCGTACTACGTGTTCACGGAGCGGCTCGGCCTCCCCATGATCCCCGGGGGGATCGGCCACGGTTCGGGGGCGCACGCGCCCAACGAGTACATGGTCGTCGCTCCCAAGCCCGGCTCGAGAATCGCCTCGCTGGCCGAGGTGGAGAAGTTCTACGTCGATCTGCTGTACGCCCTGACGGCGGCGAAGTGATCGTGATGGAGGAGGACAGGGCGGGCCGCACGGGGTGCGGCCCGCCCTGTCCTCGTTCCGTCCATTGCCGCCGTACACCCCCACTCGTCCACGTGGGAGCAGGGCCGCACGGCGTCAGGGGGTGAGCCTCGTGGCAGCGGCAAACGCCGGGACGGCGCCGGACACGCGCTCGCGCTCCAGGTGAGGGCGCGGGTTGTGCGAGGGAAGCGGGATCCCTGCACCGACGGCGTGTGCTTCTGCGCGGACTGCACGAGAGAGGGACCGGAGCGCCAGATGCCAGCTCACTTCCCCTTCGACAACACCTACGCGAGGCTCCCCGAGCGGTTCTTCGCGCGAGTCGCCCCCACTCCGGTCAGGGGCCCACGGCTTGTTCGGGTCAATGGTCCCCTGGCGGCCCAGCTCGGCCTCGGTCCGGACTGGCTCGCCAGCGAGGAGGGTGTGGAGGTGCTGGCGGGCAACCGCGTCGTCGAAACGGCCGAGCCGATCGCGACGGCGTATGCAGGGCACCAGTTCGGCGTGTTCGTCCCGCAGCTCGGGGACGGCCGCGCGGTCCTCCTCGGCGAGATCGTCGACCGTGCCGGAGTACGGCGCGACGTCCAGCTCAAGGGCTCGGGTCGGACGCCCTTCTCGCGCGGCGGGGATGGAAGAGCCCCCCTGGGCCCGGTCCTGCGCGAGTACGTGGTCAGCGAGGCGATGGCCGCGCTGGGAATCCCCACGACCCGCGCGCTTGCCGCGGTGACCTCCGGGGAGGTCGTGGTTCGTGAGACGATCCTTCCGGGTGCAGTCCTGACGCGCGTCGCCTCCAGCCACGTCCGGGTGGGCACCTTCCAGTTCTTCGCGAGCCGCGGGGACGTGGAAGGCCTGCGGCTGCTCGCGGACCACGTGATTGCGCGACACTACCCGGACGCGGCCCGCACCGAGCGACCGTACCGCGCGCTGCTCGACGCCGTCGTCCGAGCGCAGGCCGGGCTGATCGCAGAGTGGATGCTGGTCGGGTTCATCCACGGGGTGATGAACACGGACAACATGTCCATTGCCGGCGAAACGATCGACTACGGGCCCTGCGCCTTCATGGATGCCTACGACCCCGGGGCGGTCTTCAGCGCGATCGACCGGCAGGGGCGGTATGCGTACTTCAGGCAGCCGGCGATCGGCGAGTGGAACCTCGCCCGTTTCGCCGAGTGCCTGCTGCCTCTCCTCTCGGACGATACAGGCGCCGCAATCGCCGAGGCGGAAGAAGCCCTCGACGCATTCAGATCGGTATACGAACGGGCGTACCAGGCAGGGCTCGGACGGAAGCTGGGCCTGCTCGGTGAACGCGAGGGCGATGCCGAGCTCGGGCGGGACCTGCTGGAGGCGATGGGTGCGAACGGTGCCGACTTCACGCTCACGTTCCGTCGGCTGAGCAGGGCGGCGTCCGGCGACGCGGACGACGCGGGCGTGCGGAGCCTGTTCGCAGACCCTTCCGCCTTCGACGAATGGGCCTCCCGGTGGCGGAGGCGGCTCGACCAGGAGCCCACAGACGCAGCCGCGCGCCGCGCCGCCATGCTGGCGGTGAATCCGGCCTACGTACCGCGCAACCACCGTGTGGAAGCAGTCATCCGGGCGGCCGTCGACGAGGACGACTTCGCCCCGTTCCACGAGCTGGTGGCGGTGCTGTCGAATCCCTACGAGGAGCAGGCGCCCTTCGCCCGATACGCGGACCCGCCCGAAGAGGACGAACGGGTGTTCCGGACCTTCTGCGGAACCTAGCCCGATCGGGGAGCGTGGCCGGAGCCACAGAGGCCGCAGCGGTCAGCGGAAAATCGGCGGCCGATCTGGCCGCCGATTCCTTTGTCTCAGACGATGTCGACCAGCCGCACGTCGAAGGTGAGGTCCTTGCCGGCAAGCGGGTGGTTGGCGTCCAGCGTCACGTCGGTGTCGCTGACCTCGGCCACGGTGACGACCGCCACCTGTTCGCCCTGGCTCATCTGCAGCTGCTGCCCCACCTCGGGCTGCACCTCGGGCGGGAACTGGTCGCGCCCCACGGTGAGCATCATCTCGTCGCGGCGCGGGCCGTACGCCCGGTCCGCGGGGATCTCCACCGTGCGCTCCTCGCCCGGGCTCAACCCGTCCACCGCCTGCTCGAAGCCGGGGATCACCTGCTGCGCGCCCAGCGTGAACTCAAGCGGCTCGCGCCCCTGGGAGGAGTCGAACACCGTCCCATCGTCCAGCCTGCCGGTGTAGTGGACGCGCACCGTGTCGCCGCTCTTCGCCTGGGCCATTCTCACCTCCCGTCTGGGGTTCCGATCCCGGCGCGCGGACCACGCCGAAAGCGGGCGACGGGACGCAAGATGCCGGCCCACGCGCCCCGTTTTACCGCCCGTTAATTCCCGGTTGACCGCGTCGGCGTAGCTTCCTCCCGTTCGATCGAGGCACCTGATTCTTACACGAACGGAGATCCACGATGAATACAGCTCGCCCGTCCCGGTTCGGCCGGGGCATCCGGACCGCCGCCCTGCTGACGCTCGCGCTCGCTGCCGCTCCCGGGGCGGCCCCCGGCCAGGACACCGGCCCCGCCCTTTCCGCCGCCGCGGTGCAGGCATACCGGAACCCGCC
>DASYWD010000301.1 GCA_035936415.1 Longimicrobiaceae bacterium | reverse complement strand
GCCCGCGCCCGCCCCGGTGCGCGGGGAGGCCCCCGCCGCCGGCGTCCCCGTCCTGGCCTGGCACTTCTTCCGGGACCGGCCCACGCCGGAGGACGGCCCGCTGACGGAGTCGTTCGCGGGGTTCGAGGAGACGCTCGTCTTCCTCCGGGAGAACGGCTTCCGCTCCGTCTTCCCCGAGCAGGTGCGGCCGGGCGGGGTGCCCCAGGTGATCCTCACCTTCGACGACGGGCGGCGGGAATCGCTGCGCGCCGCCGAGATCCTGGAGCGCCACGGCTTCCGCGGGATCTTCTTCGTGATCCCCGCTCGCACGGTGCCGAGGAGCGAGCACTTCCTGGGCCCCGAGGAGGTGCGGCGGCTGGCGCGCGCCGGGCACCGGGTGGCCGCGCACGGCTACGAGCACCGCAGCATGCCCGCCTCCGGGACGGAGGTGGCCGCCTCGCTCGTCCGCTCCCTCCCCATGCTCCGGGCGTGGACCGGGGCCGCGGACGCGCCCGACTTCGCCTTCCCCTTCGGCCACTACACGCCGGAGGTGGCGGAGGCGCTGGCGGGGAGCTACCGCTACCTGCACACCGTGAACCCCGGCTACTGGGACGGCGCGTCCCCCCTGCTCCCGCGCATGCTCATCATGTCCAGCGTGGAGCCGGCGCTCTACCGCGACTACCTGCTCGGCGGCGGGCGCTACGCCCCGGTCCTGGAGCCGCTCTCCGCGGACGGCGCCGTGGCCGGGCGGGTCGCCTTCCGCGCGCGGACGCTCCCGCTCCCCGAGGGGGTGGAGCTCTTCTCGATCTCGGCGGACGCCACCGGGCGCAGCTACGTGAGCCATCCGCTCGGGGAGAGCCTGCAGCTCCGCGGCGACACGGTATGGGTGGACCTGGCGGCGCACATGGGGCGCTACTACTCGCCCCAGCGCGCGGCGCTGTCGTACGCCCTGGTGGCCCGGGGAGGGGGCGGGCTGCGCTACCTCTCCCCCGGGGTGCAGCACTGGCTCCGGGACCCCGCCGCGGGGCCGCGCGCCGCGTCGGCTCCGGACCGCCGGGGGGGCGGAGAGGCATGCTCGTTGCCCTGCCCTCCCCCGGTCGCGGCGAGGGGCCGCGGCCATCCGCAACCCTGAGCGACGGGAGCACCGTGCAGAAGAATCGACTCGCCATCGTCGCGGCCGCGGCCCTGCTGGGGCTCGCCGGCTGCCAGGAGAACAAGGAAGCCCCGGCGACCAACGAGCTTTCCGAGGCTCCCACCCGGGAAGCGGTCACCCCGGCCGGCGCCCCCGTGCCCGACGCGCCGGCGCCGGCCATCACCGACCCGGCCTCCCCGACCCCGGAGGGAACCGACGTCGGCGCCATGGGCGCGGACGCGACGGCCACCGTCCGGACCGGCGACACGGCGGCGGTCCGGGCCGCGCACCCCTGAGCCCGGTGCGCCTCGTGCCGCCCGGACCCGACGTGCGGGTCGCCATCATCGGCAGCGGCTTCGGCGGGCTGGGGACCGCCATCCGCCTCCGGCAGGAGGGAATCCGCGACTTCGTCGTCCTGGAGCGCGCCGACGACGTGGGCGGGACCTGGCGCGACAACACCTACCCCGGGTGCGCCTGCGACGTGCAGTCGCACCTGTACTCGTTCTCCTTCGCCCCCAACCCGGAGTGGAGCCGCAGCTTCTCGCGGCAGCCCGAGATCCAGGCGTACCTCCGGCGCTGCGCCGAGGAGCACGGGGTGCTCCCGCACGTGCGCTTCGGGCACGAGGTGCGCGCCGCGGCCTGGGACGAGGAGGCGCAGCGCTGGCGGCTGGACACCGCGGGCGGGCCGGTCACGGCGCAGCTGCTGGTGATGGCCTCCGGGGCGCTCAGCGACCCCGTGGTCCCGGACTTCCCCGGGCTGGGCCGCTTCCGCGGCGCGGCGTTCCACTCCTCGCGCTGGGACCACGGCTGCGACCTCCGGGGGAAGCGCGTCGCGGTGGTCGGCACCGGCGCGTCCGCCATCCAGTTCGTCCCGGAGATCCAGCCCGGGGTGGCGGAGCTGCACCTCTACCAGCGGACCCCGCCCTGGATCCTCCCGCGGCACGACCGCCGCCTCGGCGCGCTGGAGCACGGCCTCTTCCGCCGCGTCCCGCTCGCGCAGCGCCTGGCCCGCGGGGCCGTCTACCTGCTGCGCGAGGGTCTCGTCCTCGCCTTCCGCAACCCGCGGGCGATGCGGCTCGCCCAGCGCGTCGCCCTGCGGCACCTGCGCCGCTCCGTCCCCGACCCGGCGCTGCGCGCGAAGCTCACGCCGGAGTGGACGCTGGGGTGCAAGCGGGTGCTCCTCTCCAGCGAGTACCTCCCCGCGCTCGTGCAGCCCAACGTGGAGGTGGTCACGGAGGGGATCGCGGAGGTGCGGGAGCACTCGGTCGTCACCGCGGACGGCGTGGAGCGGCCGACCGACGCGATCGTCTTCGGGACCGGCTTCCGGCCCACGGACCCGCCGCTCGCCCCCCACGTCCGGGGGCGCGGCGGGCGGACGCTCACCGAGGCGTGGGCGGGGAGCCCCCGGGCGCACCTGGGGACCACGGTGGCCGGCTTCCCCAACCTCTTCCTGCTGCTGGGCCCCAACACCGGGCTGGGCCACACCTCGGTCGTCTACATGATCGAGGCGCAGATCGAGCACTTCATGGGCGCCGTCCGCCACATGCGGCGGCACGGCGTCGCAGCGCTGGAGCCCCGGCCGGAAGCGCAGGCCGCCTTCGTGGCCGAGGTGGACGCGCGGATGGAGGGGACGGTGTGGACCGCGGGCGGCTGCCGGAGCTGGTACCTGGACGCCACCGGCCGGAACTCCGCCCTCTGGCCGGACTTCACCTGGCGCTTCCGCCGCCGGGCCGCGCGCTTCGATCCGGGCGAGTACCGGGCGACCCCCGCCCACCGGGCGCGGCCGTCGGCCGCCGCCGCATCGTGAGAGACACGACCATGCCCCCGATCTCCGACCACCTGCAGCGCCTGGCCGCCCGCGCCCTCGCCCGCCTCCCCGCCGCGGCGCTGGTGCGGCTCTCGGGGGAGCCGCCCGTGGTGTCCGACGGGCTGGTGCTGGATCCGCACGTGCAGCTCATCCGGTC
>DASYWD010000300.1 GCA_035936415.1 Longimicrobiaceae bacterium | reverse complement strand
GCCTCCAGCACCCCCTCCGCCTCCGCCGCCCAGGCGTCCAGCGCCGCCAGCGCCCGGCCGACCGTGGCGCGGTCCGGCGTCTTGGCGAGCGCTCCCGCGGCGGTCTGCGCCGCCAGCTCCTCCGCCCGCAGCGCCTCCTCGAGCCGCCCCGCGCGCCGGTGCTCCTTCGCCTTCGCGCGGAGCGCCTGCACCCGCTCCAGGGCGGGCGAGCGCTCCCCCTTGCGCGCGGCCACGAAGGGGAGCCAGGTTCGGTCGTCCGGGAGGGTGCTGGGCGGAGCGACGGCCGCCCACGTCCTCCCCCCCGCCGGGTGCGTCCGCGCCGACGGGCCGGTCACGTCGTCCTGGCACCCGGCGAGCGCCAGGGAGCAGCACGCGGGGACCAGGAGCGCGCGGAGACCGCCGAACGGGAAAAAGCGCATGGGCACCGGGGAGTCGGGAAACGGATGCCGGGCGGGCAAGCTGAAGCTACCCTGCGCCCGGGCGGGGGTCAAGCGGGGGGCGTTCTTGACACCCCTTCGGCGCGGCGGATAGGTTGGGATCGGACGTTCGATTGAACGAGGAAACGGATCCACGGGAGCATGGCCGCAACGCGCACCGCCTACGACGAGAAGCTGGAGAGCATTCTCCGGGCCGCCGCCGCGATCTTCGCGGAGAAGGGGTACCACCAGGCGAGCATCCGGGACATCGCGCGGGCGACGCGGGTCAGCCTGTCGGGGCTCTACTACTATTTCACCTCCAAGGAAGAGCTCCTCTTCCTGATCCAGGACCACGCCTTCGGCACCCTGGAGGACACGCTGGACCGGCTGCTGGAGGGGGTAAGCGACCCCCATCGCAAGCTCCGGCTCCTGGTTGAGAACCACCTACGGTACTTCGTCGGCAACATGGCGGAGATGAAGGTGCTCTCGCACGAGGCGGAGTCGCTGACCGGGGAGTACCGGGAGCGGGTCAACGCGCGCAAGCGGCGGCTCAGCGACCGGGCGGCGGCGATCCTGGAGGAGCTGGGCCCCGGGAACGGGATCGACCTCCGACTGGCGACGTTCTCGCTCTTCGGGATGATGAACTGGCTGTACAACTGGTACCGGCCGGGGAAGGACGTCCCGGTGGAGCAGCTCGCCGACCAGATGAGCCGCCTCTTCCTGGGCGGCTTCCTGCAGGACGGCACGGAAGTTCCCGCGGGCGCGCGCGAGGCCGCCCCCGGAGAGAACGCCCCCTCGATCTGGCGCTCCCAGGCCGACGGGGCCGCGTACGGCTGACCGCAGCACCAACCCTGAAACGGAGAGACGGATGGCTACCGCAACGACCGAGATCCCCGAGACCGCCGCCCAGACCCTGGTCCGCTACGAGGTCCGGGACGGGATCGCGATCTTCACGCTCGACGATCCGCCCGCGAACACGTACACGCACGAGATGATGCGCGACCTGGACGCGGCGATCCTCCGCGCGCGCTTCGACCCGTCGGTGGACGTGATCGTCGTCACCGGGAAGGGCGAGAAGTTCTTCTGCGCCGGCGCGAACATCAACATGCTGCAGAAGGCGGACCCCACCTGGAAGTACTACTTCTGCCTGCACGCCAACGAGACGCTGCTCCGCCTGGAGCACACTCCCAAGCTGGTGATCGCCGCGCTCAACGGGCACACCGTGGGCGGCGGGCTCGAGATCGCCATGGCGGCGGACCTCCGCGTCGCGCGCCGCGGCGCGGGCAAGGTGGGGCTCCCCGAGGTGGCGCTGGGCGTGCTCCCCGGCACCGGCGGCACCCAGCGGCTGACGAAGCTGGTGGGCGCCTCGAAGGCCATCCAGATCATGACCGAGGGGACCAACTTCGACTTCGACGAGGCGGAGCGCCTGGGGATCGTGAACCGGGTGGTCGACGCCGACTCCGGCGAGGCGTTCCTGGAGCAGGTCCTGGAGTACGCCCGCCAGTTCACCCGCCCCAACAAGGCCACCTTCGCCGTCGGCAACATCAAGCGCTCGTGCCAGAGCGGCGCCGAGCTGCCGCTGGAGCAGGGGCTGGCGCTGGAGCGTGAGCTGCAGGCGCTCCTCTTCAACTCGGAGGACGCGAAGGAGGGGCTGACCGCCTACGTCGAGAAGCGGCAGCCGAAGTTCTCCGGCAAGTAACCACCACGCGGGGAAGACGGGGGCGGGACCGCCGCGCGCCGGGAGCGCACGCGCGGGTCCCTCCCCCGCTTTCTCTTTTGGGAGACCGAGACCACCATGGCGACCGAAATCGAAGCGGGGGTGAGCCCCGGCAGGCTGTACATCGGCGGGGAGTGGCAGGACGCCGCCTCCGGCCGGACGTTCGAGACCGTGAACCCCTCCACCGGGGAGACGCTGACCACGGTGGCGGAGGGGGACGCGGAGGACGTCGACCGCGCCGTGCGCGCGGCGCGCGAAGCGTTCGAGGGAGGGAAGTGGGCGGAGATGTCCGCCCGCCAGCGCGGCAGGATCCTGTACCGCATGGGCGAGCTGATCGACCAGCGGCTGGACGAGCTGGCACGCCTGGAGACGCTGGACAACGGGAAGCCCTACCGCGAGGCCCGCGGCTTCGACATCAAGGACTCGGCGGAGTGCTTCCGCTACTACGCCGGCTGGGCCGACAAGGTGGAGGGGGAGGTGATCCCCGTCTCCGGCAGCTTCCTGAACTACACCCGCCGCGAGCCGGTGGGCGTCTGCGGGCAGATCATCCCCTGGAACTACCCGTTCCAGATGGCCGCCTGGAAGGTGGCGCCCGCGCTGGCGATGGGGAACACCGTGGTGCTGAAGCCCGCGGAGCAGACGCCGCTCACCGCGCTGGAGCTGGCCCGCATCGCGGAGGAGGCGGGGCTCCCCGCGGGGGTGCTGAACGTGGTCCCCGGCTTCGGCGAGACGGCCGGCGCCGCGCTGGTGGCGCACCCCGACGTGGACAAGATCGCCTTCACCGGCTCCACCGCGGTCGGCAAGCTGATCCAGCGCGAGGCCGCGGGCACGCTCAAGAAGCTGTCGCTGGAGCTGGGCGGGAAGAGCCCCAACATCGTCCTGGCGGACGCGGACCTGGACGCCGCGATCAAGGGCGCCACCATGGGGATCTTCTACAACACCGGCCAGGCCTGCACCGCCGGCTCGCGCCTGCTGGTGCACGAGAGCGTCCGGGACGAGTTCGTGGAGAAGCTCGCCAAGCGCGCCGCCGGGATGACGCCAGGCGACCCCTTCAACAAGGGCACGCGCATGGGCCCGCTCGTCTCGCGGGAGCAGCTGGACCGGGTGATGGGCTACGTCGAGAAGGGGAAGTCCGAGGGTGCCGAGCTGGTGCTGGGCGGCGACCGCCCGGTGGTCAACGGCGGCGGCGGCTTCTTCATGAACCCCACCATCTTCGACCGCGTCACGCCGGAGATGACCATCGCCCGCGAGGAGATCTTCGGCCCCGTGCTGGCGGTGACCACCTTCCGCGAGGTGGAGGAGGCGGTGGAGATCGCCCACAACACGGAGTACGGCCTGGCCGCGGCGGTGTGGACCCGCGACGTGGGCACGGCGCACCGGGTGGCGCACTCGCTCCGCGCCGGCACCGTGTGGATCAACATGTACCACGCGCTGGACGTCGGTGTGCCGTTCGGCGGCTACAAGCAGTCCGGGTACGGGCGGGAGCTGGGGAAGTACGCGCTGGACCTGTATACGCAGGTCAAGTCGGTGTGGGTGAACCTGACGTAGCGGAATGACCGAAGCCTACATCATCGACGCCTGCCGTACGCCCGTCGGGCGCTACGGCGGCGCCCTCGCCGCGGTGCGCCCGGACGACCTGGCGGCCATCGTCGTCCGGGCCATCGTGGAGCGCACCGGGGTCGAGCCGGAAGCGGTGGACGACGTGATCTTCGGGTGCGCCAACCAGGCGGGGGAGGACAACCGCAACGTGGCGCGCATGGCGTGGCTGCTGGCGGGGATGCCCGTCTCCGTGGCGGGGCAGACGGTGAACCGGCTCTGCGGGTCGGGGCTGCAGGCGGTGCGCTCGGCCTTCCACGCCATCTCCGCGGGCGAGGGGGAGGTGTTCGTCGCGTGCGGGGTGGAGAGCATGTCGCGGGCGCCCTGGGTGATGCTCAAGCCCGCCGAGGCGCCGCCGCGCGGGGTGCCCGAGATGGCGGACTCGCTCCTGGGATGGCGGTTCGTCAACCCGAAGATGCCGAAGGAGTGGACGGTGTCGCTCGGGGAGACGGCCGAGATCGTGGCGGAGGAGTTCGGCGTCTCGCGCGAGGACCAGGACGCGTTCGCGCTGGCGAGCCAGCAGCGCGCGGCGGCGGCCATCGCGGCGGGGCACTTCGCCGGGGAGATCGTCCCGGTGGAGGTGCCGCAGCGGAAGGGACCGCCCCGGGTGGTCCGCGACGACGAGCACCCGCGGGCGGACACGACGCAGGAGACGCTGGCGGGGCTGAAGCCGGCCTTCCGGAAGGAGGGGGGGACGGTCACCGCCGGGAACGCGTCGGGGCTCAACGACGGGGCCTCGGCGCTGCTGGTGGCGTCGGCCCCGGCGGCGGAGCGGGCGGGATGGAAGCCCATGGCGCGGATCGTCGCCAGCGCTGTGGCGGGGGTGGACCCGCACCGGATGGGGATCGGGCCGGTGCCGGCCACGCGCAAGGCGCTCGCGCGCGCGGGGCTGGAGGTGCGCGACCTGGGGCTGGTGGAGCTGAACGAGGCCTTCGCGGCGCAGTCGGTGGCGTGCATCCGGGAGCTGGGGCTGGACCCGGAGATCGTCAACGTCACCGGGGGCGCGGTCGCCATGGGGCATCCCCTGGGCTCCTCCGGCGCGCGCATCCTCACCACGCTGGTGCACGAGATGCGGCGGCGCGAAGTGCGCTACGGCCTCGCGAGCATGTGCATCGGCGTGGGACAGGGGATATCCATGATCGTGGAGCGCGTGTGAGCGCGGAGGGCACGTCGGACGCGGTCCTCCTCCGGGTCGAGGAGGGGGTCGCGTGGATCACACTGAACCGGCCGGACCGGCTGAACGCCTTCGCCGGAACGATGCGGGACGACCTGCACGACGCGGTGGACCGCGCGGCGGACCATCCGGAGACGCGGGTAATCGTCATCACGGGGGCGGGGCGCGGGTTCTGCACGGGCGCGGACGTGGAGGTGATGTCGGACCTCCTCGCGCGCGGCGACGCGGACACCTTCGAGCGCTACGTGGAGGCGGGGATGCGGGTGGTGCTCCGCCTCCACTCGGTGCGCCAGCCGGTGATCGCGGCGGTGAACGGGCCGGCGGCGGGCGCGGGCGCGTCGCTTGCACTCGCCTGCGACCTGCGCCTGGCCTCGGCGCGGGCGTCCATCGGCTTCACCTTCAACCGCATCGGGCTGCACCCGGACTGGGGGGCGAGCTGGTTCCTCCCCCGGATGGTGGGCGCCGGGCGCGCGGCGGAGCTGGTGTTCAGCGGGCGGATGGTGGACGCGGCGGAGGCGGAGCGGATCGGCCTCTTCGAGCGGGTGCTCCCGGAGGACGCCTTCGAGGAGGAGGTCCGCAAGGTAGCTCGAGAGTACGCGGCCCGGGCCCCGCTGGCGCTCGCGGCCGCCAAGGCGACGCTGGGACGCTCCTGGGGGAGCGACCTGAACACGATCCTCGCCGCGGAAGAGGAGGCGCAGCTCCGCTGCTTCCGCTCGGCCGACGCGCGCGAGGGGATCGCCGCCTTCCACGAGAAGCGGCGGCCGGAGTTCCGGGGGGAGTAAGCCCCCTCTCCCCCCGGCCCCCTCTCCCCCGCAAGCGGGAGAAAGGGGGAGAACGGCAGGAGCCGGTGCGGGGGAAGCGGCCGGGCAGTGATGATGACATACCTCCCCTCTCCCGCTTGCGGGGGAGGGGCCGGGGGAGGGGGCCTTCACGGAGGGAAGACGGGTGGACGAGAAGCTGGAGCGCGTGGGCGTCCTCGGCGCGGGGACGATGGGGCACGGGATCGCCCAGGTGTGCGCCATGGCGGGGTTCGGGGTCAGCCTTTTCGACCCGCAGCCGGGGCAGGTGGACGCGGCGCTGGCCGCGATCAAGGGGAACCTCGACAAGGGGGTGGAGCGCGGGAAGGTGTCCCCGGAGGTGCGCGGGATGGCGATCGCCAACCTGCACAAGGCGGCCGACCTGCGCGACGCGGTGAACGACGCGGACCTCGTCGTCGAGGCGGTGCCGGAGCGGATCGACGTCAAGCTGCGCACCTTCGAGGACGCGGACTGCCACGCGCCGGCGCACGCCGTCCTGGCGAGCAACACGTCGTCCATCAGCATCTCCCGGATCGCGGAGGCCACGGGGCGGCCGGCCCAAGTGGTGGGGCTGCACTTCTTCAACCCCGTCCACATCATGAAGCTGCTGGAGGTGGTGCGCGGCGAGGCCACCTCGCAGGCCACCGTGGACGCGGCGCTCGCCTTCGCGCGGAAGATCGGCAAGGAGCCCATCGTCGTGACGGACACGCCGGGGTTCGCGTCGTCGCGGCTCGGCGTGGTGCTCGGGCTGGAGGCTATGCGGATGGTGGAGCAGGGCGTCGCGTCGCCGCAGGACATCGACACGGCCATGACGCTGGGCTACAACCACCCCATGGGGCCGCTGCGGCTCACCGACCTGGTGGGGCTGGACGTGCGCCTCGGCATCGCGGAGTACCTGAACGACGCGCTCGGCGGGGAGCAGTACCGCCCGCCGGAGATCCTGCGGCGCATGGTGGCGGAGGGGAAGCTCGGGAAGAAGTCGGGCGAGGGATTCTACCGCTGGGAGGACGGCAAGTGAGCTACGAGACGATCCTGGTCGACATCGACGGCGCGGTCGCAACGGTCACCGTCAACCGGCCGGAGAAGCGGAACGCGCTCAACTCCCACGTCCGCGGTGACGTCGTCACGGCGCTGGACTTCCTCCGCGAGGAGGAATCGGTCCGCGTGGTGGTGTTCACCGGCGCGGGGGAGAAGGCCTTCGTCGCCGGGGCGGACATCGGCGAGTTCGCGCAGCGCACGCCGCTGGAGCAGCGCGCGGCCATGACGGGGCGCCGGGTGTTCGACGAGATCGCGGCATTCCCGAAGCCCACCATCGCCATGATCAACGGCTTCTGCCTGGGCGGCGGGTGCGAGCTGGCGCTGGCGTGCGACGTGCGGATCGCCTCGGACGGGGCGCGGCTCGGGCAGCCGGAAATCAACCTGGGGATCATCCCGGGCGGCGGCGGGACGCAGCGCCTCCCGCGCGTGGTCGGCACCGGGCAGGCCATGCGGCTGATCCTGTCCGGCGAGATCATCGACGCGGCGGAGGCGCTGCGGATCGGGCTGGTGGACGTGGTGCACCCCGCGGCGGAGCTGCGCGAGCGGACCATGGGATTCGCCCGCGGGATGGCGGCGAAGTCGCCGGTGGCGCTCCAGATGGCGAAGGCCGCGGTCCGCGCGGCGGCGGAGATGCCGCTCTCGGCCGGGCTCGCCTACGAGACGGAGCTGTTCGTGACCTGCTTCGGGAGCGACGACAAGCGCGAGGGCGTCGCCGCGTTCCTGGAGAAGCGCCCGGCGGAGTTCACCAGGCGGTAGCACGGACCTTCGGGGCGGGCCGGGAGCGCCGGCCTGCCCTGCCCTTCTTCCACGCTGGAACCGAGGTCGGCGGATCTGTGAAGACCGAGACGAAGCAGCGGTACATCGACTGGCGCTGGTGGCTGACGGTTCTCCTCGTCTCGGCGGTCGCGGCGGGAGCGGGGTTCGCCGTGGGGATGTGGCTGGGGCGATAGTTCAGAGAGGCTCTTAACCCGGATGCGCGACGTTCGATGACTGATACTGAGCTGACTGAGGCGTTACTTGAGCGGATTGGGGACGGGGAAAGCGCTCCGTTTCTCTTCGTCGGTTCAGGTCTTTCTCGCCGCTATCTCGGATTGGAGAACTGGGAGTCTCTACTCAGAAAGTTCGCTCTGCTGGGTGGGAACCCGTACCCGTACTACGCCGCACAGGCAGGGCGCGACAACCTGCCGAAAGTCGCCTCTCTTATCGCCGATGACTACTTCAAGCTGTGGTGGGAGAAGGACGAGTTCAGAGAGGAGCGCGAGAAGTACGGCGAGAGCTGTGCAAGTAAGAGTTCGCCTCTGAAATTCTCTATAGCAAACTACATCGAGGAGTCATCGGATCTCGGACGTATACCTGCCGAACTCCACGAAGAGGTTGAGTTGCTCTCCCAGGTTCAGATCGATGGAATAATCACGACGAACTGGGACAGCTTCTTAGAGCAGGTATTCCCAGATTTCACTGTATTTGTCGGGCAACGAGAGGCAATATTTGCCCGCTCATACTCGGTAGCGGAGATCTTCAAGATCCACGGCAGCCATACCCAACCGAATTCTTTAGTCCTAACCGAGGAGGACTACAGCGAATACAATGCACGCAATAAATATCTTGCCGCCAAACTCATAACGACCTTCCTAGAGCATCCAGTGGTCTTCTTTGGGTACTCCCTTAGTGACGATAACATCAGAGAAATTCTCAGCTCGGTTCTAGACTGCCTCGACGAGGAGCGAGTCGAATTACTCCGTAAACGGTTGGTCTTCGTTCAGCGAGCGACTGATGGGGTTGCTCCCTCTATCTCGGAATCGACTATCAGCATTGGTGATCGCGACCTTCGAGTGACTACTGCGAACGCTACGTCTTTTGGCCCGGTTTACCGTGCCCTTGCATCGACTGAGCGGCGTATCAGCGCGAAGCTCCTGCGGCAGCTCAAGGATCATTTATACGAACTGGTCAGAACTAATGATCCGACCGAGCAGATTGCGGTCGTGGATATCGAGAATCTAGACTCCTTCAAAGACGTTGACATAGTAGTTGGAGTGGGTATCGCAAGTGAGCTTGGCGAGAAGGGATTCAAGCCGATCACAATGTCGGAAATTTATTCCGATGTGGTTCATGGGGAGCATCGATTTGACGGCCGAGCAAAGGAAGTAGTTGAGTACACGCTCGCGAGTAACATCAAGGGCAACCGAAAGAACGTTCCGATTTTTAAGTATCTTCGTTTGGCGGGACTCCTTGATGAAAATGGGAGACCCTGTCGTGGGCAGATGCCTGAAAACGTATTTGAGAATGCAATGCTAGACAAAGCATCGTTCGAAGATACTGCATACGCGTACAAGCGCGGAGAAGTACAGGGCATGTCAATTCGGGATCTGGAGGCACAATACGGTCCAGGTCGCGCATGTGCGTACATCACGTTCACTTACCCCGACGTGAATGAGTTAGAAGAGTTTCTGCGTCGCAACTACTCCCTTCTAGACGACAAGAACTCTGGAAATTGGTACCGCAAGCTAATTTGTATCTATGATCGCCTAAAATACGGACCTGGCTTTCCGGTGGAGGCGGCTGACTGTTGAGTGTTGACACCGACGTTATCTCGCAATTCGACAAGGTCCCGATTTCTGACGCTCGTGCGAGGTCGCGGCTTAGAGCAGTTTTAATTTGCGCGTGGGTGCGGAGGAACCGCTACGACGGTCCGCCGCGCCATTCGAGCCTGAGGGGGAGAGGCTTTCTAACCCACAGGCAAACCGCTCCAACGAAAATTGAGCCGCAACAACATAGCCATTCGGCGGTCCGAGAAACGCTGGGCGAATTCCTTCAAAGGTGATGCAGGCTCTCTGGCGGCGCTCAAGGCCCTAAAGGAGCACGCCGCTGGGCGCTACCTGCTATGGATGCGTCCACACACTCTGCCTATTCTCGCCCCACCATCGCCCCCTCCGCCGCCCGCAGCAGATCGTCGCTCTCCGCCCGCAGCCGCCACCCCCCTTCAGCCGCCGCGCCCACCACATGTCCGCGTCCTCCGGCTGGCTCATCGAACACGAGCGGCTTGCGCGGAGCCTTCACATGCGTTCAGAGGATTGCTCGATGGCGACACCTGTCTAAAGTTCTAGGCATGAGTACAGTTCAAGAAATCGAGCGGGCAGTCATCGGGCTGTCGCTGGCGGAACTGGCCGAGTTCCGGGCCTGGTTCCTCGAGTTCGACGCTGCCGCATGGGACCGGCAGATCGAGCAGGATGTCGCATCAGGACGGCTCGACGCTCTTGCGGAGGAGGCACTCGAGGATCTGCGGGCCAACCGTACACGTAGGCTGTGACGCATCGCGGCAGCCCACGATTCTGGCGGGCAGCCGATGGGCTTCGTCCGGACGTCCGGCGCGTGCCGACGTGAGCTTGGAGCTGCTCAAGCGCGACCAGCGGCATCCGTCACTTCACTTCAAGAGAGTCGGCCGGTTCTGGTCGGCCCGGGTGGGGCTGCACTACCGGGCGCTGGCGGTGCGGCAGGACGCCGATCTGGTCTGGTTCTGGATCGGCTCTCACGCCGAGTACGACCGGCTGATCCACCCGCGTTGAGGATTCGCGCCCGTCCTACGCCACCATCACCCCCTCCACCGCGCGCAGCAGGTCGTCGCCCTCGAACGGCACCCGCAGCAGCCGCCCCACGGCGAGCCGGCGCGCCCACCACAGGTCCGCCTCCTCCGGCTGGTTCACAAGCGCCACCACCCCCACCCGCTCCGTCCGCGGATCGTCCCGCAGCCGCCGCACCACGGCCCAGCCGTTGTCGCGTGGGTCGCGCACGTCCACCACCGCCGCGTCCGGCGGGAACATCGCGGCCGTCTCCACCGGCAGCTCGCCCGCGGGCGGCTCCACCACAGTGAAGAGCGAGCGCAGCAGCCTGCGTCGGATCTCCGTGCGCAGCGCCTCGTCCACGATGGCGAGCACCACCGTGGGCCGGCGCGTCGCCTCCTCCCAGATTGCATCCACCAGCCCCTCGATGGCCGCCGGCGGGAAGCCGGCGTTCGGACGCGGACGGTTCATCGGCTCCTCCGCAGCGCGGCGGTGAGCCGGAAGGGCAGACCGCCCCCCCGGAAGACACCCTCTGGCACCGCGATCCTGGCGATCATCCGCGGTCGTCCCGCGCCGGCCCCTCCGTCACCCGCTCCATGACCGCCAGCAGCCCCTCCGGCGCAAACGGCACCGGCACCAGGCAGGCGACCCCGAGCTGCCGCGCCCGCGAGCGGTCCGCCTCGCGCGGCGCCGACACCAGCCCCACCACGGGGATGCGCCCGGCCCGCGGGTCCAGCCGGAGCCGGCGGACCCCGTCCCAGCCGGCCGGCGTGCGCAGGTCCGCCAGCACCGCCCCGGCCGCCGGGTCCTCCCCGGCGGGCCGAAGCTCCCCCTCCGGCGGCTCCACCACCGTGAACCATCCCCGCACCAGGATCCGGCGCACCTCACCGCGCAGCGGCTCGTCCGCGATGGCGAGCAGCGCGGTGGGGCGGCGCTCCGCCTCCTCCCACACCGCGTCCACCGCGGCGGCGATCTCCGCGGACCGGTCTGCGCCCAGCAGCAGGCGAGTCATCGCTTCCCCTTCAGCAGGCCGGCGAGCTTGTTCGGGCGGCGCATGGCCTCCGCCCACAGGTCGCCCACTTCGGCGACGCGCTCCGGCACGGTGTCGATGGTGAACGCCCGGAAGTCCAGGTCGTCCGTGAGCTCGTCCCAGCGAAGCGGAGTGGAGACGGTGGCGCCCGGCTTGGCGCGCACCGCGTACACCCCCGCGACGGTCTTTCCCAGGATGTTCTGCAGGTAGTCCACGTAGACGGTGCCTTTCGGGCGGCGGCGCGTCATCCGCTCGACCGTGGCGGCCTCCGGGTGGAGGGCGGCCACGCGCGTCGCGACGATCTGCGCCACCAGTGTGGCGGCCTCCAGCGGCGTCTTCGGAGGGAGAGGAAGGTAGACGTGCAGCCCCGACGAGCCCGACGTCTTCAGCGCGCCGTGCAGCCCGAAGCCGTCCAGCTCCTCCCGGATCCAGCGCGCCACCTGCACGACCGTGCGGAAACCGGCGCCGGGCCCGGGGTCCAGGTCCAGGATGGTGTAGTCCGCGAACTCCAGCCGCCCCACCCGCGAGTGCCAGGGATCGTAGGAGACTGCCCCGAGCTGGACGGTGTAGAGCAGCGTCGCCAGGTTCCCGCCCACGAAGCGGCGCTGCGGCTCCCCCTCCTCGCTCACCAGCGCCTCCACCCGCACCCCCGGGGGCACCGATTCGGGGGCGGACTGCTGGTAGAACGCTTCCCCCCGGATCCCGTCGGGGAAGCGCCTGAGCACCAGCGGCCGGTCCTGCATGGCGGGGAGGACAAGATCGGACATCCGGGCGTAGTAGTCCAGGAGGTCCCCCTTCGTCCGTTTCGGACGGGGGAAGAACGTCTTCCCCAGGCTGGACACCTCCAGCCTTCCCTCGGGCAGCTCCAGCACCCCGTCGCCCCCGCCCTCCCGGACCGCGGCGACCTGCTCCACCACGTCCGCGGCGCCCCTGCCGGCCGCGCGGCGACCCCGCCGCTTCTGCTTTGCCGAAGCGGGAGGCTCTGGAGCCGGAGCGCCGCCGACGGGCTCCCGCACCACCTCCTTGGGGTCCTTGTCGTCGCGGACGCCGCGGAAGACCGGCTGGCGGAGCTTGCCGTCCGCCGTCCATTCGTTGAAGCGGACCTCCACCACCACGCGCGGCGTCACCCAGTGCGCCGGCTGGTTCGTCTGCGGGCGGCTGGAGAAGGGCGGGGTCTTCCGCTCCAGCGGGCGGAGCCGGCGCGCCATGTCGGCCAGGCCGGCGCGGGTGAGCCCCGTCCCCGTGTGCCCCGCGTACACCAGCTTCCCCGCGGGGTCGTAGTAGCCCAGCAGCAGCGCCCCGATGTGCTGCCGGGTGTTGCGCGGCTCCGTCCACCCGCCCACCACGAACTCCTGCGTGTTCTCCAGCTTCAGCTTGCGCCAGGCGGAGGAGCGGCGCCCCGGCTCGTACGCTGCGTCCGTCCGCTTCGCCACGATCCCCTCCCACCCCTCCGCCCGGGCACGCCGCGCCAGCGCGTCGGGGTCCGCCTCCGTCTCGCCCAGCCAGAGCCGCTCCGTGGCGCGCCCGCCGAGCAGCGCCTCCAGCGCGGCCCGGCGCTCCGTCCACGGCTCCGCCAGGAGCACCTCGTCGCCGTCCACCAGCAGGTCGAAGGCGACCAGCGAGACCGGCGCCTCCTCCGCCCCGCGGCGGATCTCCCGCGCGTCCTCCAGGTGCATCCGCCCCTGCAGCTCCCCGAAGCGTCCCGCCCGCCCTCCCGAGACCGCCACGACCTCGCCGTCCAGCACCACGGGGCGCTCCGCCTCCGCCGCGAGGGCGCGCGCCGCCTCCGCGGCCTCCGGGAACTGCCGCGCCTTGTCGTTGCCGTTGCGCGTCAGCAGCACCGCGGCGTCCGGCGTGGCGAAGGCCAGCACCCGGATCCCGTCGTACTTGGGCTCGAAGGTCCACCCCGCGCCTTCGGGCGCCTCCGTTCCGGAGGTGGCGAGCATCGGCCGCAACGCGGACGCGTCCGGGAGGGTGGGCGCTTCGCGCGCGGGGGCGCCGGCCGGGGCCGCCGGCTTCGAGCGGTTGGAGCGCCAGGTGCGCCGCCCGCCCTTCCCGGCGGCGATCTCCTCCATGCTGCGCCCGGTAGCCACCGAGGTCGTCGCCTCGGCCGTGAGGTCGCGCGCGGCGTCGGCGGCGGGGTCCTCGTGCTTGATCAGCAGCCACTGCGGCTTGCCGTCCTCGTCGTCGCCGCGGCGCGTCCGCACCAGCGCCCACGAGCCGCGCAGCCGCTCGCCGTGAAAGGTGACGCTGAGCTTCCCCCGGCGCAGCCCCGCCCGCATCGCCCGCTCGGGGTCCTCACCCGCCTCCAGGTCGTCCGGGGCGTAGGTGCCGCGGTCCCAGAGCATCACCGTCCCGCCGCCGTACTCCCCCTTCGGGATCGTCCCCTCGAACGCGTTGTACTCCATGGGGTGGTCCTCCACCTCCACGGCCAGCCGCTTCACGGCCGGGTCCAGGCTGGGGCCCCTGGGCACCGCCCAGCTCTTCATCACCCCGTCCACCTCCAGCCGCAGGTCGTAGTGGAGGTGGCTGGCGGCGTGCTTCTGCACCACGAAGGCGAGCCCCTTCGCGCCGGTCGGCGAGCCGGTGCCGCGCGGCTCCGGCGTCCGGCGGAAGTCCCGCTTGCGGCGGTACTCGGCGAGGCGGGTCCCTGCCATGGATCAGGCCGTCTTCCGCTTCGCCGTCTTCTTCCCGGAGGACGCCTTCTTCCTGGGCGCCGCCTTTCCGCCCTTCTTCTCCAGGCTCTTCTGCAGCCGCTCCATCAGGTCGATGACGCCCGCCGTGTCCGGCTCCGGGGCCTCCTTGAGGTTGACCTTCTTCCCCTTGAGCTTGGCGTTGATGATCCGCAGCAGGTTCGCCTGGTACTCGTCCTTGTACTTCCCGGGCTCGAAGTCCGTGGTCAGGCTGGCGACCAGCTGCTGCGCCATCTTCAGCTCCTGCGGGCGGATCTCGTCCGCGGCCGGGAACTGGAACTCGCCCTGGTCGATCACCTCGGTGGCGAAGCGCATCAGGTCCAGCACCAGCGCGTCGTCCACCACCTTCACCGAGGCCAGGTACTGCTTCTGCCGCAGCGTGATGGTGCCGATCCCCACCGTCGCCGTCTCGCGCATGGCCTCGCGGAGCAGGGCGTACGCCTTCCCCCCCTGCCCCGTGGGCACCAGGTAGTAGGGCTTCTCGAAGTAGCGCGGGTCGATCTCGTCCTCGCGCACGAAGTCCTGGATGTCGAAGGTCTTCGAGGTGGCGAGCGCCGCCTGCTTGAAGTCCTCCTCCGCCATGACCACGAACTTCCCCTTCTCGTACTCGTAGCCCTTCACCACCTGGTCCCAGGGGACCGGCTCCCCCTTCTTGTCCTTGCAGACCCGCTCGTACCCCAGGGGGCACTGGTCCTTCTCGCGCAGGAGCTTGAAGCTGATCCCCTCGCTGCGGACGGCGCTGTGCAGCCCCACCGGGATGTTGACCAGGCCGAAGTTGATGCTACCCTTCCAGATCGTGCTCGCCATGAGTCCCTCGGATGTCGATCGATGGCCCTCGCCGGGTCGGGACCCAAGCGCAAGACGGATGCCGCAGATTCGTCTAAATGCCCATATAAGCGGCAGTTACGGGTTACGGGCCATGTAACAGCCCGCGTGCCGGGGCACGGGAAATGCTGTTCTCTTCCGCGACGCGACCAGCCACCGAGCAGAGATGATCTCCGCATCCGCCGTCGACGCACCCCGCAGCCCCGGGCAGCTCCTCAAGGAGGCGCTGCAGGGCTCCCCCGACGCCCAGGACCTCCACGCCGTGCGGCTGGGGATCTCCAGGCGCCGGCTGAACGAGATCCTGAACGAGCGCCGCGGCGTCACCGCCGACTCCGCGCTGCGGCTGGCCCGCTACCTGGGGACCACCCCGGAGTTCTGGCTGGAGTCGCAGGCGTGCCACGACCTGTCGCACGCGCGCCGCGACCGGAAGCTGATGCGGGAGATCGAGGGGATCCAGCCGCTTCGCTCCGTCGGGAGCGGGCGGCCGCACGGGGTGCTGAGGCTGGTGGGCGCCACGGGGGAGGACGGGCCTTCGGAGTCGTCCGGGAGGGCTGCGGAAGCCGACGCGGACGGGGCAGCGGCGCTCCGCCGGGAGGTGGAGCTGCTGCGCGCGGCGGTCGCGCGCCAGGGGCGCGAGCTGCGGGAGGCGGCCCTGCTTCGCGAGTTCCTGCGCGGCAGGGGGCTCCTCCGCGAGGCGGAGCGCTACGCCCGCGTCAAGTCAGAGCTGCAGGGGATGGAGACGGAGGAGCGATAGCCCCGGTGCGCGGAGCTTGCCCGGAAGGGCGGGCGCCGCCTACATTGCTCCGCTCCCCCGTCGCGCCACCGCTCTCCCGGCGCGCTCCCGTCCCCGGCGGCCACCACGCCGAACAGGCGCCATGTCCCACGTCATCGCCATCGCCAACCAGAAGGGCGGGGTCGGCAAGACCACGACCGCGATCAACCTCGGCGCCAGCCTGGCCGCCGCCGAGCGCCGCACGCTCATCATCGACATGGACCCGCAGGGGAACACCACCAGCGGGCTGGGGGTGGACCCGCACCGGGCGAGCGCGTCGCTCTACAGCGTGCTCCTCGACATGGCGCCGCTGGGGATGGCGATCACCCGGTCGGCGCACCTCCCGCTCCTGGACGTGGTCCCCACCACCACCGACCTCGCCGGGGCGGAGGTGGAGATGCCGGAGATGCCGGACTGGCAGCTCCGCCTGCGCGCCGCGCTCGCCAGCGTGCGGGGGCTGTACGATTTCGTCCTGCTGGACTGCTCCCCCTCCTTCTCGGTCCTGACGCTGAACGCCCTCACCGCCGCCGACTCGGTGGTGGTGCCCATGCAGCCGGAGTTCTTCGCGCTGGAGGGGCTCTCCCAGTTCACGGACCTCGTCCGGGTGGTGCGGCAGCACCTCAACCCGGAGCTGCGGATCGAGGGGGTGCTCCTCACCATGGTCGACCAGCGGCTGGGGCTCACCCGGCAGGTGCGCGAGGAGGTCCGCAGGCACTTCGGCGGCCAGCTCCTCCAGACCGTCATCCCGCGCAACGTGACGCTGGCCGAGGCTCCGGGGTTCGGGCAGCCGGTCCTCACCTACCGGATCGACTCGGCCGGGGCGCAGGCGTACCTCGCCCTCGCGCGGGAGATCATCGGCCGGACGAGCCCCACGGAGCTCCCCCGCAGGGCCGCCGGTTGAGCCGCGGCAGCCGCTCCGAAGGGGCCTGCACGGCCCGTCCGGGGCGGTAATCCGCGCCCCGAACATGCCCTTCGCAAGCAAGTGCCGCCGCCACATGGGCTTACGCGTAAGCTGTTGTCTCGATTGCGTTTACGAAATGCGAAGGATCCCGTTGACTCCCTCCCCGCCGGGCCCTATACTTGTCTCCCCGGGGGCCGCCGGCCCCCTCCCGCCGACCGATCCGATCCTGGCGCGCGGCGCTACGATCGCTCCTTTTTCTGTACCTGCCCGGGGGGGTGTTTCACGATGGGAGATCTGCGTCCGGTCACGTTGAGCCTCGCCCTTCCGGCCGAGGTCGCCGACAAGGTCGAGGAGCTGCAGCGCAACCAGCCCGAGGTTCTCAGCCAGGGGCTCCGCTACGTGCTGCTCCGGAGGGAGATCTTCGACGTGCTCTCGACGGCCGCGGGGGGCCGCCTGGAGCCGAAACTGTTGACGTAGCCCCGCGCGGACCGTATAAATGGGGTCGGGACGGCTCTTAGAACCGCTCTCGGACACCCCATGCCGCACCTGGACCAAGAGCTCCGCACCAAGTACTCGGACTGGTGCTCGGCGCGCATCGCCGAGCACCTGCTGGCGCTGAGCCCCGAGGACGTGTTCCTCCTCAGCGAGCGCGGCGCCCTGAGCGACGCGACCCCGACGCCGGACGAGGCGTCGGGGTCGTTTTCATTCAGGAGCGGGTACTCGCCCGCGGAGCGCACCATCCGGGCAGCGTTCGAGGAGCTGGGGCTCCCCCCGTTCGCGGAATGGGCGGCGGAGTACACCCGCGACCCGGACCGCTTCGAGCGCGACCTCCTGGGCTTCCGGACCGTCGCACGGGGCGGCGAGGGGCTCCCCCGCACCGGGACCTGACCGCCCCGCCTTACCCCTCCCCCCCTCGGGACAGGAACCAGTCCACCGCCTCGCGGGCGATCTCCGGCGGGACCGAGTGGCCGCCCTCGAACTCGTGGTAGGTCACGTCGTACCCCACGCTCTGCACCCGCGGCACGATCTTCCGGCTGCACGCCTCCACGGGGAGCACCCGGTCGCCCCTGCCGTGCGAGACGAAGAGCCGCGGCGCCCCCTCCTGCCCCGCGGGCGCCAGGAAGCCGGGCGAGAAGGCGATCACGTGCGTGAACAGGTCGCCGTTGGTGATCCCCAGGGAGAGCGCGTACGACGCCCCGTCGGAGAAGCCGCCCACCGCCAGGCGGGCGGGGTCCACCGCGCAGCGGTCGAAGGTCTCCAGCAGCGCGCGGTCCAGCACCTCCACGTCCGGCCCGAAGCCGCCCATGATGACGTCCCACGTCTGCCCGCGCGACTCCGTGGCGAGGAGGACGATCCCGGCCTCGTCCGCCAGCGGCATCAGCGGGACCAGCCCGTGCTGCGCGTTCCCGCCCGCGCCGTGGAGCATCACCGCGAGCGGCGCCGGGCGGTTCGCCAGGTGGCAGGCGGGCAGGTAGAGCAGCCCGTCCCGCTCGTCGTCCGGCCCCAGCCGGTGGAGCCCCGGCGCGCCGAGCGTGCGCGGCTCCCCGGGGCGCACCCGCAGGCGCCCGTCCTCGTAGCCGAGGTCCCGCTGCATCGTCTCTCCCCTGGAGGTTCGGCCCGCCCTGCCGCCCTTCGGCCGCGGCGGAGGCGCGGCAGCGTGCAGGTTGCAGGCCGCTGCGGATGCCGGATGCGGAACGGCCCCGCCACGTGCGCCGTGGCGGGGCCGTCCAGCGTGGCTCCCCGGGTCTCGTCTTCCGGCCGATCTTACCGCGCCGCGAGCGCCGGGCCGGCGGAGCGGCGGTTGAAGGCGTAGGAGACGGGGTTCCCGTCCTCGGCCGTGGCCGTGGTGACGCCCAGCAGCCAGAGCGCGGTCGCCGCGGTGTCCATGGTGCGGACGTCGCCGGCCAGCTGCGTCCCGGCGCGGACCCCCTTCCCCCAGGTGATCCAGGGGATGGTCACGTCACGCGGATCGGAGCTGCCGTGGTTCCACCCGTGGCCCCCGTGGTCGGCGGTCACGATCACCGTGTAGTTCCCCTTCCCGAAGGCGCCGTCGGCGGCCTCCAGCACCGACTCCACCGCGTCGTCGGCCTTGCGCACGTTCCGGCCGTACATGTAGCTCATCCACCCCCAGAAGTGTCCGGCGTAGTCCGGCTCGCCGATGTGCACGAACATCAGGTTCGGCTTCTCCGTCCGCAGGTACTTCCTCACCTCGCGCACCGTCTGGCCCGCGGAGAGCTTGCCGCTGGTCGGAGAGTTGACGAAGCTCAGCGACCGCGGCGCCTCGAGGTGGTGGAACTTGGTCTTGCTGAAGAACGCCGCCGTCTTCAGTCCCTTCGCGTGCGCCGCCGCGAAGATGGTGGGGACCTCCACCGTCCCGTGCGAGTGCGTCCTGTCGGTGTTCCAGGTGATGCCGTGGTCCTCCGGCTCCAGCCCCGTGAGCATGGAGGTGTGCGACGGGAGCGTCTTGCTCGGCATGATGGTCCGGGCGTTGAGCGTGTAGCTCCCCTCCCGCATCAGCCGCATCAGCGTCCCGGCCCGGAACCTCCGGATCGCGTCCGGGCGCAGCCCGTCCAGCGAGATCACCACCACGTGGTCCGTGAGGTCGCCCCGGAAGGGGTTGGTGACCGCGGGCGTCCCCGGGTCCACCGCCAGGGCCGCCGCCGCTTCCGCCCGGAGCGGCGCGGCCGGCCGGTCCACGAGGGGCGCAAAGGCACCGAGCAGGGCGACGGACGCAAGAGTGGAAAGCGCCCGAAGCGGGGTGCGAAGTCGATTGGATCGCATCGGCTGTCCTCCAGTTCGGGGTCGGGGGCGCGCGGCGACGCTCCCGGGGAGCAGGCGCCCCAGGGGCGCCCTACCGGAGGGGCGTCTCACCAGCTATGTGTTTTCGTAGTAACAATTTAACACATCTGCCGGTAAAATTCCAGGGCGTCAGGCCGCCACCCCGCCCCGCAGGACCGCTCCCACTCGCTGCGCGGCCTCCCGCAGCCGCTCCTCGTCCTCGATCAGGGCGAAACGGACGTGTCCCTCCCCCTCCGGCCCGAAGCCGATCCCGGGGGAGACCACCACCCCCGCCTCCCGCAGCAGCATCCGCGCGAACTCCACCGACTGCATCTCCCGGAAGGGCTCCGGGATGGGGGCCCAGACGAACATGGTGGCGCGGGGGGCGGCGATCTCCCACCCCGCGTCGCGGAGCGCCCCCACCAGGGCGTCGCGGCGGCTCCGGTAGGTGTCCCGGGTGTCCGCGACGCACTCCTGCCCCGCCCGCAGCGCGTGCGCCGCGGCGATCTGGATGGGCTGGAAGATCCCGTAGTCCAGGTAGCTCTTGATCTTGGTGAGCGCCTGCACCATGGCCGCGTTCCCCACGCAGAAGCCCACGCGCCACCCGGCCATGCAGTACGACTTGGACATGGAGAAGAACTCCACCCCGATCTCCTTGGCGCCCGGCACCTGCAGGAGGCTGGGTGGCTCCTCCCCGAAGCCGAAGTCCGCGTACGCGAAGTCGTGCACCAGGAGGATCTGCTCGCTGCGGCACAGCTCCACCGCGCGCTCGAAGAACCCCAGGTCGGCCGTCAGCGTGGTGGGGTTGTTGGGGAAGGAGAGGACCAGCGCCTTCGGCCCCGGCGTCCCGGAGTGGGCGGCCTCCTCCACCTCGCCGAGCAGGGCGTCCGCGTCCACCTGGCCGGCGCCGTCGTCCTGGAGCGGGATGGTGCGGACGTTCCCCCCGGCGAAGATCACGGAGTAGGTGTGGATGGGGTACGCCGGCGCGGGGACCAGCACCGTGTCGCCGGGCGCCAGGATGGCGAGCATCAGGTGCGAGATCCCCTCCTTGGCGCCGATGGTGACCACCGTTTCCGTCTCCGCGTCCAGCTCCACCCCGTAGCGGCGGGCGTAGTGCTCGGCGATCCCCTCGCGCAGCCCGTAGATGCCGCGGGAGGCGCTGTAGCGGTGGTGCTTCCCCTCGGCCGCGTGCGAGACCAGCTCGTCCACGATGTGCTCCGGGGTGCGCAGGTCGGGGTTCCCCATCCCCAGGTCGATCACGTCCTCCCCCGCCTCGATGCGCTCCCGCTTCTCGGCGTTGATCTGCGCGAAGACGTAGGCGGGGAGGCGCCCCACCAGGGGGAAGTCCGCGGGGGTGCGGGGAGGCCAGGGGGCCTGCTCGTTGGGCTCGCTCATGCGTTCTCCGGCTCCGGTTCCAGGGGTTTCCGGCCCGGGACCATGCAGGATCCTCGCCGCGCGGGAGCGGGGAGCAGAAAAAAGCGCCCCGGCCGTGGGCCGGGGCGCTTTCGCCGCGCTCGGGTGCGTCGCGTGCCTCAGTCGGCGGCGACGTCCATGGGGGCCTCGGCCTCTTCGGCCTCGACCAGCTGCAGCGGGGTCACGGAGACCTTCTTGCGCTTCTTGTCGAAGCGGCCGAACTGCACGTGGCCGTCGACGAGCGCGAAGAGGGTGTCGTCGCTCCCGATCCCGACGTTCTCGCCCGGATGGAGCTTGGTGCCGCGCTGGCGCATGATGATGTTGCCGGCGCGAACGAACTCGCCGCCGAACTTCTTCACGCCCAGGCGCTGCGCGTTCGAGTCGCGGCCGTTGCGGGTAGAGCCGCCGCCCTTCTTATGTGCCATGGCCGGCCTCCTTTAGCCGAGGTTGATCTCGTTGACGCGGACCTCGGTGAACTTCTGCCGATGTCCCTGCTTGCGCCGGTAGTTCTTGCGGCGCTTGTGCTTGAAGATGATGATCTTCTCGCCCTTGCCGTGCCGGAGCACCTCCGCCGTCACCGCCGCACCGGAAACCAGGGGGGCGCCGACCTGCACCTGGTCGCCGTTCGCGCCGAGGAGGATGTCCTCGAAGCGGAGGGTCTGGCCCGGCTCGATGTCGACGGACGGGATGCGAAGCGTCTTGCCCGGCTCGGCCCGGAACTGCTTGCCGCCGGTGCGGATGATGGCGTACATGGTGGTTGAACTCCGTGAATCGGACGAAAGCCGGAACAAATGCAAGCCCTGAATATCAGCCGAAACCGCGCCCCTGTCAACCCGGGAGCGCGGTTCTTCGTTTACCCGAGAGCGTACTTCTGGGTCAGGTCCTGGCCGGACGAGCCGGAGGCGATCCGGAACCCGTCCTGGTTGAGCAGGGGGTCGTCGCGCAGGGTGAGCTTGACCTTGGTCTCCCGCTCCAGGCGCTTCGTGAAGTCACGCTCCTGCTCCACCACGTAGAGCGCCACCTCCGGGTGGACGCGCGCCACCAGGGAGCGCTCCTTCCCCTCCGTGGCGGCGCGGCGCACCGCGCGCTCGATGCGGCGCACGATGGTCTCCGGGGTGAAGATGCGGCCGGTGCCCGAGCAGCAGGGGCACCCCTCGGTCTGCGACTGGTAGAGCGACTGGCGGACCCGCTGCCGCGTCATCTCGATCAGCCCCAGCTCCGACACCTGGAACGCCTTGGTGCGGGCGCGGTCGCGGGCCAGGTGCGAGCGGAGCTCCTGGAGGACGCGCTCGCGGTTCTGCTTCGACTCCATGTCGATGAAGTCGCAGACGATGATCCCCCCCGTGTCGCGCAGCCGGATCTGCCGCGCGATCTCCTTGGCGGCGTCCAGGTTGGTCTTGAGGATCGTCTTCTCCGGGTCCTTCTTCCCGGTGTAGCGCCCGGTGTTGACGTCGATGGAGACCAGCGCCTCGGTGGGCTCGATGATGATGTACCCGCCCGAGGGGAGGAACACCTTGCGCTGGAAGGCCTCGTGGATGGCCTTCTCGATCCCCATGGCGTCGAAGAGCGGGACCGGCTCCTGGTACAGGTGCACCCGCTCGTTCAGCGACGGGTCCACGGTGTCCAGGTACTGGCGGACCTCCGCGTACACGTCGCGGCTGTCCACCGTGAGCGAGTCCACCTTCTGGGAGAACAGGTCGCGGATGATCCCCGCCGTGAGCTTCGCCTCGCGGTGCACCGGCGCGGGGGCCCGCCCCTTGGAGGCGCGCTTGCGGATCTGCTTCCAGGTGCCGATCAGCGACTGCATCTCGCGCGCGAAGGTCTCCTGCGTCAGCTCCTCGCCCACGGTGCGCACGATGACGCCGCCCGCGCCCTCGGGGAGGATCTCCTTCGCCAGGGCGCGGAGGCGGGCGCGCTCCTCGCGGTCCTCGATCTTGCGGGAGACGCCGACGTGGTCGGAGCCGGGCATGTACACCAGGAAGCGCCCGGGGAGGGAGACGTTCGCGGTGACGCGCGGCCCCTTGGTCCCGATGGGCTCCTTGGAGACCTGGACGATCAGGTCCTGCCCCTTCTTCACCACGTCCTGGATGGGCGGGTACCGGCGGGTGCGCCTGCGGTCGCCCCCCTCGTCGTCGTCCTCGTCCTCGGCGCCGCCGCCGTTGCCGTTCTCCTCCGCGGCGACGTCGGAGACGTGCAGGAAAGCCGCCTTCTCCGTCCCGATGTCGACGAAGGCCGCCTGGATCCCGGGGAGGACGGCGTCCACCTTCCCCAGGTAGACGTCGCCCACCATGCGCGCGGCGTCGGGACGGTCCACCATCAGCTCTACGAGGACGTCGTCCTCCAGGATGGCGACGCGCGTCTCCTTCGCCGTCGTGTTCATGAGGATCTCGCGCTTCACGCCGCCCCTCCCTTCCGGGCGGCGGCGGGACGACGCACCGTCCCCGCGCGCGGTCTCCCCGGGCGGGCGCTCCACGGCGCCCGCCGCACCTTGTTGCTCGTCATCTCGGACACCTGCTTCCGTGCGCCCGCTCGCGCGGGCACCGCAAACGCCCGCCGGCCGGCAGCCGCCGGCTCAGGGTGCCCCGGCCCGGGACGAACGTCGCCCCCCGGCGCGCACGGAGTGCCCCGCCCGGAGGCGGTGGCGTGCGCGCGCGGGAGCGGCGTTCCCCCGGTGCCGGTGCGGCACCCGGCGAGCTATCAGTGGGACAGCTCCTTGAGGAGGTTGCGGGCGATCACCAGCCGCTGGATCTCGCTCGTCCCCTCCCCGATCTCGCAGATCTTGGCGTCGCGCATCATGCGCTCCACCGGGTACTCCTTGGTGTAGCCGTACCCGCCGTGGATCTGCACGGCCTTGGTGGTCGCGCGCATGGCCAGCTCCGAGGCGAAGAGCTTGGCCATGGCGGCCTCCTTGGTGTACGGCCTCCCCTGCTCCTTGAGCCACGCGGCGTGGTAGACGAGGTGCCTGGCGGCCTCGATCTCCGTCGCCATGTCGGCCAGCATGAACTGGATCCCCTGGAACTCCGTGATCGCCCTGCCGAACTGCTTGCGCTCGGCGGCGTACGCGAGCGCCTGCTCGTAGGCGCCCTCGGCGATCCCCAGCGAGAGCGCGGCGATCCCGATCCGCCCGGAGTCCAGCGTCTTCATGAAGTTGATGAAGCCCATCCCCACCTCGCCCAGGACCTGTTCGTCCGGGACGAAGGCGTCCTCCAGGATCAGCTCGCGGGTGTCGGAGGCGCGCCACCCCATCTTGTCCTCCTTCTTCCCCGCCCGCACCCCCTCGGTGAAGGGGAGGTCCTCGGCGTGGCCGATCCCCAGCTCGCGGGCCTTCTCCAGGTCCGTGGTGGGCTTGGCGACGATGAAGGAGGTGATCCCCTTGCTGCCGCGCTCGCGGTCGGTGACCGCCGTGGCGACGAACACCTCGCCTACCCCGGCGTGCGTGATGAAGATCTTGCTCCCGTTCAGCACCCACCCGCCGTCCTTCTTCACGGCGGTGGTCTGGGTGCCGCCCGCGTCCGAGCCGGCGCCCGGCTCGGTGAGCCCGAACCCGCCCAGCACCTGCCCGGAGGCGAGGAGGGGGACGAAACGCTCCTTCTGCTCCGGCGTCCCGAAGTTGACGATGGGGGAGGTGCCCAGCGTGGTGTGCGCGGAGACGGTGATGGCGTGCGACGCGTCCACCTTGGCGAGCTCGTGGATCACGATCATGTAGGCGATGCCGTCCATCCCCGTGCCGCCCAGCTCCTCCGGCCAGGGGACGCCGAAGAGGCCCAGCTCGGACATCTTCTTGACGTTCTCCCAGGGGAACTCGGAGGTCTGGTCCAGCTCGCCGGCGACGGGCGCGATCTCGTTCCGGGCGAAATCGCGAACCATGTCGCGGATCATCAGGTGGTTCTCGTCGAAGTAGCGTTCCATGATCGGGCGTTCGAGGGCGACGGGTCGCGCGCGAAAAACACCGGAATGTAAGCCCGCGCACGCCGCCCGGAAAGAGACCTCAGGCGCGGGAGCCCTCCGCCTCCCCGGCCGCGGCCTCGCGGATGGCCCGCAGGAACGCTTCGCCGTACTTCTCCATCTTGGCCGGGCCGATCCCCGGCACGTCCAGCATCTCCGCTTCGTCGCGCGGGGCGCGCTTCGCCAGCTCCACCAGCGTGCGGTCGGCGAAGACGCAGTACGGGGGGAGCTTCGCCTCGCGCGACAGCTCGGTGCGGAGCGAGCACAGCCGCCCATACAGCTCCGCCTCGCGCCCGTCGGCGGGGCCGGGGCGCTCCTCCTTCCGCCGCGCCCGGCGCGCGCGCGGCTCGGGCTCCGCGACCTCGGCGCCCGGGTGGTCGGGGGCGTGCCGCTGGAGGACCTCCAGGAAAGGGTGCCCGTACTTCTCCAGGGTCTTCTCCCCCACCCCGGGGACGGCGAGCAGCTCCTCGGGGGTGGCGGGGCAGCGCGACGCGAAGGTGCGCAGCACCGAGTCCGGAAACACGAAGTACGGCGGGATCCCGGCCCGCAGCGCCACCCGCTTGCGCACCTCCCGCAGCTCGGCGAAGAGCGCCTCCTCGGCCTCGGAAGGGGGCGCCTGGGGGGCGGCGGCGGCGGCGTGGGAGGGCGTCTCCCCCGGCGCGCCCGCCGCCCCGGCCGGTAGGATCCCGCCGCCGCCGGCCCGCATGCAGTTGTCGCAGGCGCCGCACTCGTCCATGGCGGCCGCGTCGCCGAAGTAGCGCAGGACGAAGCCGCGCCGGCACCCCTCCGCGTAGGCATAGCGCTGCATCTCGGCCAGCTTGCGGGTGTCGCGCCGCTTCTTGGCCTCCAGCCCCTGCCAGTCGATGGGGAGACGCTGCACGGGGGTGGAGCGGTCGAGCACCACCACGCCCTCGCCGCTCCAGGCGCTCCACTCCACGAAGCCCTCCGCCTCCAGCGCGTCCAGCAGCCCTGCCACGCGCGCGCGGGGCCCCAGGTCGCGCCACTCCAGCTCCACGCCGCGGTACACGGCCTCGCCCCCGCCGACCTTCCAGAGCTGGCGGAGGAGCGCCACCTCGGCGTCGCGCCCCGCCTCGCCCAGCTCGCGGGTGATGCGCTTGGGGGTGGCGATGAGCCGCACGCGCAGCGCGGCGCCGCCGGCGGGGCTCTGCCGCACCAGCCCGAAGTCCTGCAGGATGCGGAGCGAGGAGTACACCTGCCGGTCGCCCTTCATCCCCGGGAGGGTGGCCGCGAACTCCGGGATCGGGATGGAGAAGAGCCCGGAGGAGTCCACCCCGTTGCGCAGGCCGCGCATCACCTCCTCCACCACCTTGCGGGGCGGGTTGCCCTGTTCGATGAAGAACTCGTGGGTGAAGCGGTCCTGGTACGCGTGCAGCAGGACGCACTCGGAGGGGGCGCCGTCCCGCCCGGCGCGCCCGGCCTCCTGGTAGTACGCCTCCATGTTGCCGGGCATGTTGTAGTGCACCACGATGCGGACGTCGGACTTGTCGATCCCCATCCCGAAGGCGTTGGTCGCCACCACCGCGGGGACCTCGCCGCTCATGAACGCTTCCTGGATCCGCTTCCGCTCGCCGTCCACCAGCCCGGCGTGGTACCCCACCGCCCGCACGCCTACCCCGTTCAGGAGCGAGGCCAGGGCGTCCACGCTCTTGCGCGTGGAGGCGTACACGATGGCGGAGCCCTCGCGCCCGCGCAGGAGCTTTAGGAGCAGGCGGTCCTTCTCGGAGTCGTTCTTGGCCCGCAGCACGTGCCAGTTCAGGTTCCGGCGGTCGAACCCGGTGACCAGCACCTCGGGGTCGCGCAGGTCGAGCTGCCGGACGATGTCGCGGCGGACCTCCTCCGTGGCCGTGGCGGTCAGCGCCGCAACCGGCGGGCTGCCGAGCGCCTCGCGGACGCGGCCGAGCCGCAGGTACGAGGGGCGGAAGTCGTGCCCCCACTCGGAGACGCAGTGGGCCTCGTCCACCGCCAGGAGAGACACGTTCAGGCGCGCGAGGCGGTCCTGGAAGCTCTCGGCGTCGAACCGCTCCGGGGCGACGTAGAGGAGCTTGTACTCGCCCCGCTCGGCGCCGTTCAGGCGCGCCGCCATCTCGCTCCCGCTCAACGTGGAGTTGATGAAGGTGGCGGGGAGGCCCCGGGCGTCCAGGGTGTCGACCTGGTCCTTCATCAGCGAGATCAGCGGCGACACCACGATGGTGACGCCGGGGAGCATCATCGCCGGGACCTGGTAGCAGAGCGACTTCCCTCCCCCGGTGGGCATCACCGTGAGCGAGTCGCGCCCGGAAAGGACGTTGCGGACGGCCTGGTCCTGCCCCGGCCGGAAGTCCGGGTACCCCCAGCACCGGTGCAGGACCTCGCGTGCGGGGTCGAGCGTCGGGTCGGCGGGCGCGTCGGCTCTGGGGGCGTCGGATGCCATCACGGTCAGCGGGAGTTCACGAAGGGTACAGGATCACGGCGGCTGCCTGTACACGAATGGGGGCGGGAGGGTCCGCCGCGGGGGAGGGGCCGGACCGGGAGTATCGGCAGGTGCGGCGGGACGGATGAGGGACGGCCTGGAGAAGGCGCGGCTCCGCGATCGAACGATCGGCGGCGTTCCGGGTACGGTTCCGGCACACACGTCATCCGAGGTGATCATGCGAGCACTCCTCCTCCTGGCCGGGCTCACGCTCTCCGTGGCGGCCCCCGGCCCGGGTTCCGCGCAGGCGGCGGCCGGCTCCGGAGCGCCGCACGTCCGCGTGCACGCCCACGTCCTGCTGATCGACCGCGCCGAGGCCCGGCGCATCGGCCTTCGGTACGCCCAGGCGGGCGGCGGCCGCATCCTGGCCGACCCGGGGAGGGGCCGGCGCGGGAGAGGGGGCGTCGGCGCCGTCGGCGAGGTCGCCGGCATCCCCTTCTCCGCCTTCGTGGAGCTGGCCCACGACCGGCGGCTCGTCCGCTCCGACACGCGGATGCAGGTGCTGGCGCTCTCCGGCTCCACCGCCGCCCTGGGGAGCGGGAGCCTGCGCGTGGGGCCCTACGGCACCGCACGCGCCCAGGGCCCGGAGCTCGTGGTGACCCCCACGGTCCAGGACGACGGCCGGGTGCGGCTGGAGGTGCGGGCCCGTCTCCGCGACGAGGTGACGGACCCGTACGGCTACGGGGTGGACGCCTCCCCGGTGGACGCCGCGACGGTCGTGGTGGTGCGCTCCGGCGACGAGGCCACGGTGGGGAACGTGCAGACCTCGACGCAGCGGGAGGACGCCGCGCTGCTGCGCTGGGAGGACGCCTCGGGATCGCGCGACGTCCTGGTGGTGCTCCGGCCCGAGATCGAGGAGCCGTAGCGTTCTAACCCCCCGACCTGTCGGCGCGCGGACGGACGGAACGAGGCCCCGGCACCACTCACGGTGCGGGGCCTTTCTGTCTGCTGAAGCGTCTGCCGGGGGAGCAGGTTCCTGCCGGCTGTGTCGGCGGTCCGCCATCAGTGCTCCCGCGCATCCGGTGCGGCCGCCGCCGGCCGGCTCTCCTCCCCCGCGAGCGCCGCCTCCAGCCCCCAGCGCGCCCCGTGCTCCCGCTGCAGCTCCCGCACGCGGCGCACCACCTGGGCGTACGCCACGTCCTCCGCGGTGGCGCGCGGCGCGCGCTTGGCCGGGCAGCGCGACTCCAGCGCCATCACCGAGCGCCAGCTGCAGGTGTGGCCGAACCCGAGGGCGTGCAGCAGCTCGTGCGCGACCAGGCCGGCTCCGCTCGGCTCGGCGAGGAGGGAGCCCCGCTGCAGCCGCACCTCGCCGTAGACGATGTCGCGGCCGTAGGCCCCGCTCACTCCCAGCCCGGCCGCGCGGAGCGACGGGTCGATCTGCACGTAGATGATGTCGTTGGGCGTGCTGTCGCCCACGGCGGCCGCCTCGCTGAACCGGGCCGGGCGCACCAGCCGGGCGCCGAAGTCGCGCTCCAGCGCCTCCGCCCCGCGCCAGAACCAGACCGAGTCGCGCGCGGTGACCGGCGCGCCGGAGAACTCCCGGTCGAAGACGACCCGCAGAGGGAAGAACGCCTCCGGCCAGGTGCGCACCCCCGCCTCGGTGCCGGCGCCGCGCCGCAGGAACGCCGAGCACCCGTCGCACACCGGCGCGAAGGCGAGGCGCGGACTGATCTCCACCCGCTCGCCGGCGTACGCCCCCGCGGGGATGGTCCACTCCCGGGGCACGAGCACGAAGTCCTGCCCCTCGTCCACGTCCTTCGCCTCCACGCGCACCTCCGCCGGGTGGTAGCGCGCCGCCGCCGCATCGCCCTCGCGGACCGCCAGCGTCAACCCGTCGCGGCCGACCCCTTTCGGCAGCGGGAGCACAAACCTCCCGTCGGAACCGACCGTCGCCGATTCCGCGAACGCCCCGTCCGAGAGGACGACGCGCACCCCCGCGACACTCCCCCCGTCCGCCGCCACCACCCGGCCGGCCACCGCCGGGCCGTCCGCCTGGGCCGCCGCGGACAGCGCGGCGCCCCCCAGGAAGAGGAGACCGGCGGAGAGAATAAGAAGCTTCATGATCCTCTGGCGGGCAACGCGTTCGAGCGACACACGTGTTTCCCCGTACACGGCGGCGCCGATTTCGTTTGCCGTCGGCGCGTGACGTGGAAGGTTGGCGCCGGAGGTGCGCCCGCCGTATGTTCAAGCGTTCACGCCAGAACCGCTCCGCCCTGTCCCCGTATGCCATGAAGCGAGCATCGTTCTCCCGCGCCCTCGTCGCGGCGGCACTGGCCGCGGCCGCCCTGCCCGCGAGCGTCCCCGCGCAGACCCCCGGCGCCGCCCAGGCCGCCGGTCCCGTGACCGCCGCGTACCGGGAGCGCGCCGACCGGCTGATCGACCGCGCCCTGGCGGACAGCACCGGCTGGAACCGCCTCGCCGTGCTGGTGGACCGCTTCGGCCCCCGGTTCAGCGGCTCGCCCAACCTGGAGGCGGCCATCGACTGGATCCTCGCCGAGATGCGGAAGGACGGGCTGGACAACGTCCGCGGCGAGCCCGTGATGGTGCCGCACTGGGTGCGCGGCCGGGAGTCCGCAGAGATGGTCTCGCCCCGCCTGCAGAGCCTCCCCATGCTGGGGCTGGGCGGGAGCATCGCCACGCCGCCCGGGGGGATCACCGCCGAGGTTCTGGTGGTGGGGAGCTTCGACGAGCTGACCCGCCGCGCCGCCGAGGCACGCGGGAAGATCGTCGTCTTCGACGTCCCCTTCACCACCTACGGCGCGACGGTGCGCTACCGGACCAACGGCGCCATCGAGGCGGCCCGCGTGGGCGCAGTCGCGAGCCTGGTCCGCTCGGTCACGCCCTTCTCCATGAAGACGCCGCACACCGGCAGCATGCGCTACGACACCGCGGTCGCGAAGATCCCGCACGCCGCGATCACGGTGGAGGACGCCATGATGCTCCACCGCATGCAGGAGCGCGGCGAGCGCCCCCGGGTGCGGCTGGAGATGAACGCGCAGACGCTCCCGGACGCGCAGTCGCGCAACGTGGTCGCCGAGATCCGCGGGCGCGAGCGCCCCAACGAGGTGGTGGTGCTCGGCGGGCACATCGACTCGTGGGACGTGGGCCAGGGCGCCATGGACGATGCCGGCGGGAGCGTGGCCGCGTGGGAGGCGGTGCGGCTGATGAAGGAGCTGGGGCTCCGCCCGCGCCGCACGGTCCGCGTGGTGCTCTGGACCAACGAGGAGAACGGCCTGCGGGGCGCCAATGCCTACCGCGACCGGCACCGCGCCCAGGTCCCGAACCACGTCCTCGCCATCGAGTCGGACGCGGGAGTGTTCAAGCCCACCGGCTTCGGCTTCACCGGCCCGGACTCGGCGTACGCCCTGGTGCGCCAGGTAGGGAGCCTGCTGGAGCGGATCGACGCCGGCAACGTCACCCGGGGCGGCGGCGGCGCGGACATCGGCCCCATCATGGCGCTGGGGGTCCCGGGGATGGGGCTCGCCGTGGAGCCCACCGAGTACTTCTGGTACCACCACACCGACGCGGACACCCTGGACAAGCTGGACCCGCGCGAATTCGCCGAGTCGGTGGCGGCGATGGCGGTGATGGCCTTCGTCGTCGCCGACATGCCGGAGCGGCTGCCGTTCGGCACACCGGCCGCGGCGAACTGAAGCCGGGAGACGAGCCGCCGGGCCCGGGGCGAGGAGCCGGCCGTCCGGGTCCGCCGACGGCAGAAATCCTTGCCTGACGCCCCTCCGCCGCTCATCTATAGTTTATCGCCGGACCAACGAACTCCGAAGCTCGCCCTGTCCCCCACCAGGAGCGCAACGATCGATGTCCACTCTCCCCGTGGTGATCCAGCCACGCCGCTTCGGTCAGACCTCGCGCCGCGACGCCTGGTGGGTACAGCCCGCGGTGACCTTCACGATCCTGGCGTCCTTCGTCGTCTACGCCACCTGGGCCGCCCTCCAGGGCGAGCACTACACCTTCGGACCGTACCTCTCGCCCTTCTACTCGCCGGAGCTCTGGGGCAGCTCGCCGCACGCCTGGCTCGGACCGAAGCCGGCGTGGTGGCCGGGGTGGCTCCTCTTCTCCCCGGCGCTGCTCATCCTCCCCTTCCCCGGCCTCTTCCGCTTCACCTGCTACTACTACCGCGGCGCCTACTACAGGGCGTTCTGGGCCGACCCGCCCGCCTGCACCGTGGGGGAGCCGCGCAAGGGCTACCTGGGGGAGCGCTTCTTCCCCCTGATCCTGCAGAACGCCCATCGGTACTTCCTCTACATCGCCCTGTTGTTCCTCGTGATCCTGGCCTACGACGCCTGGAAGGCGTTCTGGTTCGCCGACGAGGCCACGGGGAGGACCGAGTTCGGCGTGGGGCTCGGGACGCTGGTGCTCACCCTCAACGTGGTGCTGCTGAGCGGCTACACGCTGGGCTGCCACTCGCTGCGCCACCTGGTGGGTGGGCGGATCGACCAGCTTTCCCGGCACCCGGCGCAGCACGCCTGCTACCAGGGGTGCAGCCGCCTCAACGGCCATCACATGAAGTGGGCGTGGGCCAGCCTCATCGGCGTGGCCTTCGCCGACCTCTACGTGCGGATGTGCTCGATGGGGATCTGGACGGACTGGAGGATCCTCTGATGGCCGAATACCAGACCCACGAGCACGACGTGCTGGTGATCGGCGCGGGGGGGGCGGGGCTCCGGGCCGCGATCGCCGCGGCGGCGGAAGGGGTCTCGGTGGGGCTGATCTGCAAGTCGCTCCTGGGGAAGGCCCACACCGTGATGGCCGAGGGCGGCGCGGCGGCGGCGATGGGGAACGTGGACGAGCGCGACAGCTGGCAGGTGCACTTCGCCGACACCATGCGCGGAGGTCAGTACCTCAACAACTGGCGGATGGCCGAGCTGCACGCCAGGGAGGCCCCGGAGCGGATCCGCGAGCTGGAGGCGTGGGGCGCGCTCTTCGACCGCACCGCCGACGGCCGCATCCTGCAGCGCAACTTCGGGGGGCACCGCTACCCGCGCCTGGCCCACGTCGGCGACCGCACCGGGCTGGAGATGATCCGCACCCTTCAGGACCACGGGGTGCACCGGGGGATCGACGTGCACATGGAATGCACGGTGCTCACCCTCCTGCTGGACGGGGAGCGGGTCTCGGGGGCTTTCGCCTACGACCGCGAGCGGGGGCGCTTCCGCCTCTTCCGCGCCCGAGCGGTGGTGCTGGCGACCGGCGGGATCGGGCGGGCGTACAAGATCACCAGCAACTCGTGGGAGTACACCGGGGACGGGCACGCCCTGGCCTACCACGCGGGAGCGGCGCTGCAGGACATGGAGTTCGTGCAGTTCCACCCCACGGGGATGGTGTGGCCGCCGAGCGTGCGCGGGATCCTGGTGACGGAGGGGGTGCGCGGCGAAGGGGGAATCCTGGTGAACAGCGACGGCCGGCGCTTCATGTTCGACGACATCCCCGAGAACTACCGTGCGCAGACCGCCGACTCCCCGGAGGAGGGGTGGCGCTACACCCAGGGCGACAAGGACGCCCGCCGCCCGCCGGAGCTCCTCACCCGCGACCACGTGGCCCGGTGCATCGTGCGCGAGGTGCGGGAGGGGCGTGGGAGCCCGCACGGCGGGGTGTACCTGGACATCGCCTGGATCCGCGAAAGGCTCCCCGACGCCGCGGAGCACATCCGCAGGAAGCTCCCCAGCATGTACCACCAGTTCATGCAGCTCGCCCACATCGACATCACCAGGGAGGCGATGGAGGTGGGGCCGACCACGCACTACGTCATGGGCGGGATCCGGGTGGACGGGGACACCCAGATGTCCACCGTGCCGGGGCTCTTCGCCGCCGGCGAGTGCGCGGCCGGCCTGCACGGCGCCAACCGGCTGGGGGGGAACTCCCTCTCCGACCTCCTGGTCTTCGGCAAGCGCGCGGGAGAGCACGCCGCCCGATTCGCCCGTGAGAACGGGCCGCCCGCCGCCGACCCTGCGACCGCGGACGAGGCCGCACGCCGCGCGCTGGAGCCGTTCGACCGCGGCGCCTCCGGCGAAGGCCCCTACCAGGTGCAGTACGACCTCCAGGAGATGATGCAGGAGCTGGTGGGAATCGTGCGCCGTGAGGAGGAGATGGAACGCGCGCTGGAGGGGATCGCCGAGCTGTGGGAGCGGGCGGCGCGGGTGGGGGTGGCGGGGAACCGGGAGTACAACCCCGGCTGGCACACCGCGCTCGACCTCCCCAACCTGCTCACCGTCTCCGAGGCGGTGGCGCGCTCGGCGCTGGAGCGGAAGGAGAGCCGCGGCGGGCACTTCCGCGACGACTACCCGGACAAGGACCCGGCGTACGGCAGCTTCAACGTCCTCGTCCAGAAGGGACCCGACGGGGAGATGCGGATCACGCGCGAGCCCATCCGCGAGATGCCGGCGGAGCTCAAGCAGATCATCGAGGAGAACCGATGAGCACGACCGAGAGGGCCGCGGCGCCCGCGGGCGCGCGGGGTGAGGAGGTCGTGCGCGCCGGCCAGCGCGCGGCGGAGAAGCTGGAGCGGGCCGCTCCACCGCCTGGACAGCGGGCGACCTTCCGCATCTGGCGCGGGGACGCTGCGGGGGGAAGGCTCCAGGACTACACCACAGACGTGTCCGAGGGGATGGTGGTGCTGGACGCCGTCCACCAGATCCAGGCGGAGCAGGCCAACGACCTGGCGGTGCGCTGGAACTGCAAAGCGGGGAAGTGCGGCTCCTGCTCGGCCGAGGTCAACGGGATGCCCAAGCTGATGTGCATGACCCGCCTCAGCGACCTGGACCTGGGCCAGCCGGTGACGGTGGAGCCGATGCGCGCCTTCCCACCGCTCCGCGACCTGGTGACGGACGTGTCGTGGAACTTCCGGGTCAAGGAGCGCATCAAGCCGTTCCGCCCGCGGGCGCCCGACGCCCCGGACGGCACCTGGCGGATGGACCAGCGCGACGTCGACCGGGTGCAGGAGTTCCGCAAGTGCATCGAGTGCTTCCTCTGCCAGGACGTCTGCCACGTGCTGCGCGATCACGGGAAGCACGAGGAGTTCATCGGCCCGCGGTTCCTGGTGCAGGTCGCCGCGCTCGAGATGCACCCCCTCGACACCGAGGACCGGGTGGACGAGCTCAGGGAGGCGTACAACATCGGCTACTGCAACATCACCAAGTGCTGCACCAAGGTGTGTCCCGAGCACATCACCATCACGGACAACGCCATCATCCCGCTCAAGGAGCGGGTGGTGGACCGGCACTACGACCCACTCGCCAAGCTCGTCCAACTCGTACGCGGGAGGAAGCCATGATCCGGGTCGTCCACCTGTTCGACGTCAAGAAGGGAGTCTCCGAGGTCGCCTTCATCGAGTGGCTCGACGCGAAGCTCGACGTCGCCTCGCGCCAGTTCGGCTGCGTCGACCGGAAGACGTGGGCGCTTCTGGAGGGCTTCGCCGGCAGCTACGCGCACCCGAAGCCGGTCAGGGACCGGCCGAAGTACGTCAACGAGGCATACTGGCGCGACATGGACGGGCCGAACCAGTTCCGGGACTGGCTCACGAAGACCGCCGAGGGGCGGGAGATCCACGACCACTGGTTCAAATCCATCGAGAACCACACCGTGCTGCGCTACGTCGAGGGCTGGGCGAAGGTCGAGATGGAGGGCTGAAACGGAGAGCCGGCCCCGCGCGAACGCGGGGCCGGTCTCGTGGGGTCCGCCAGGCCGACGCTAGGTCGTCTGCTTGTACAGGATCGCCTTCTTCACCTCGCCGATGGCCTTGGTGATCCGGATCTCGCGGGGGCACGCGTCCGTGCAGTTGAAGATGGTGCGGCAGCGCCACACGCCCTCGCGGGTGTTCAGGATCTCCAGCCGCTCGCTCCCCCCGTTGTCGCGCGAGTCGAAGATGAAGCGGTGGGCATTGACGATCGCCGCCGGCCCGACGAACTCCTCGCTCGCCCAGAACGACGGGCACGAGGTGGTGCACGCCGCGCAGAGGATGCACTTGGTGGTGTCGTCGAAGCGCTCCCGGTCCTCGATGGACTGGAGGCGCTCCCGCACCGGCGGGCGCGAGTCGTTGATCATGAAGGGGAGCACGGAGCGGTACTGCGCGAAGAAGGGCTCCATGTCCACCACCATGTCCTTGATGACCCGGAAGCCCATCAGCGGCTCCACCGTCACCGTGTCGCCCATGTCCTTCATCAGCACCTTGCACGCCAGGCGGTTCACCCCGTTGATCCGCATGGCGTCCGAGCCGCACACCCCGTGGGCGCACGAGCGGCGGTAGGAGAGCGTCCCGTCCTCGTACCACTTCACCTGGTTCAGCGCGTCGAGCACCCGGTCTGTGGGCTCGACGTTCACGGTGTACTCGCGCGTGGTGGGCTCCCGGTCCGTCTCCGGGTTGAAGCGGAAGAGCCGGAGCGTCACCCTGCGGGTTCCCGGAGGAGCCGCCGCGGGCCTGTTCGTGTTGGCAGCCGTCTGCGCCATCAGTACACCCTCTCCTTCGGCTGGAACCTGGTGATCGTGACCGGCTTGTAGGAGATGTCCAGCTCGCCGCCGTCACCCAGCGTCACCAGCGTGTGCTTCAGCCAGTTGGCGTCGTCGCGCGTCTCGTAGTCCTCGCGCATGTGGGCGCCGCGGCTCTCCGTGCGGTTCAGCGCGCTCAGCGCCGTCACCTCCGCCAGGTCCAGGAGGTTCCCCGCCTCCCAGGCCTCCAGCAGGTCCGTGTTGAAGCGGCGCCCCTTGTCCATCACCACCACGTTGGCGTAGCGCTCCTTCAGCCCGCGCACCTTCCGGAGCGCCTCCTCCATCCCGGCGCCCTCGCGGAAGATGCCGACGTTGTCCTGCATCGTGTCCTGCATCTCCTCGCGGAGCCGGGCCGCGGGCTCGCCCTTCTCCGTCGCCAGCAGGCGTGCGAAGGTCTCCTCCACCCGCGCCGTCGGGTTGGGCGGGAGCGGCGGCAGCTCCGCCTCCCGGCAGTAGCGCGCCATGTCCAGCCCCGACCGCTTGCCGAACACCACCAGGTCCAGGAGCGAGTTGGTCCCCAGCCGGTTGGCGCCGTGCACCGAGACGCAGGCGCACTCGCCGGCCGCGTAGAAGCCCGGGATCACGGTGTTGTCGGCGTCGCCCAACACGCGGCAGTTCACGTCGGTGGGGATCCCGCCCATGGCGTAGTGCGCCGTGGGCTGGATGGGCATGGGGTCCTTCACCGGGTCCACGCCCAGGTAGGTGCGGCAGAAGTCCGCGATGTCCGGGAGCTTCTTCTCGATCACCTCGGAGCCCAGGTGCGTGGCGTCCAGGTAGACGTACTTCTTCCCGTTGATCCCCCGCCCCTCCCGGATCTCCCGGTTGATGGCGCGGGCCACCACGTCGCGCGAGGCCAGGTCCTTCATGGTGGGGGCGTAGCGCTCCATGAAGCGCTCGCCGTGGTCGTTGCGGAGCACCCCGCCCTCGCCGCGCACCCCCTCCGTGATCAGGATCCCCAGCTTGTAGATCCCGGTGGGGTGGAACTGGTAGAACTCCATGTCCTGCAGCGGCACCCCGCGCCGGAGCGCCACCGCCACCCCGTCGCCCGTGTTGGCGTAGGCGTTGGAGGTGATGGACCAGATGCGCCCGTGCCCGCCGGTGGTGAAGTTCACCGCCTTGGCGCGGAACACGTGCAGGTCGCCCGTGTCGATGTGCCAGGCCACCACCCCGCAGCAGCGGCCGTCCTCGATGAGGACGTCCACCACCTGGAACTCGTCGAAGAAGTCGACCCCGTTCTTGATGCAGTTCTGGTACAGGGTCTGGAGGATCATGTGCCCCGTGCGGTCCGCCGCGTAGCACGAGCGGCGCACCGGGCCCTGCCCGAAGTGGTGGGTGTGCCCGCCAAAGGGGCGCTGGGCGATCCTGCCGTCCTCCGTGCGCGAGAAGGGGAGCCCCATGTGCTCCAGCTCCACGATCACGTCGACGGCCTCGTTGCACATGACCTCGATGGCGTCCTGGTCGCCCAGGTAGTCCGACCCCTTCACGGTGTCGAACGCGTGCCACTCCGGGCTGTCCTCCTCCAGGTTCGCCAGCGCCGCGCCGATCCCGCCCTGCGCGGCTCCGGTGTGCGAGCGGGTGGGGTACAGCTTGGAGATCACCGCCGTGCGGAGGCCGGGCTGGCGGGAGAGGTAGATCGCGGACATGAGCCCGGCCCCCCCGCCGCCGACGACCAGGGCGTCGTACGTATGGGTATGGATCATCGGTTGACGAGGGTCGCGGGGTCGAAGGTGAGCAGCGCGAACACCGCCACCGTCATCGCGCCGAGCACGATCGTGTACACCACCGCCTTGACCGCCAGCTGACGCCCTGGACTCCGGACGTAGTCCTCGATGTTGTAGCGGGCGCCGTTCAGGCCGTGCAGCATGGCGAAGAGCACGAGCGCCACGTTGAAGAGGCGCCAGAAGGGGTTGTTCCAGCGCTCGATCACCACGGCCGAGTCCAGGTGCTCCACCCCGATCACGAGGTTCCACCACACCAGGTGGTACAGCGAAAGGAAGATCAGGACGAGCCCCGAGATGCGCATGAAGAACCAGGAGAGCACCTCGAAGTTGCTGCGCTTCCCCGTGGGACGGAGGTACCCGCCGCCGCCGCGCGCGGAGCCGCGCTCCACCACCTGCGCGGGGGCGCTCACAGGACCACCTCCCCGTCGGCGTGGCCGGCCGTCTCGATGCAGGCCGGGGCGTCGGGGAACTGCGCGCACCGCTCCCGGTGCCGCTGCACGCCGGGCTCCTCCGCCAGCCCGAAGAGCGGCGCGAGCATCATCCAGGTCACGGGGAGCATCGCGAGCACCACCACCACCGCGGACGCCCACACGAGCTGCCGCTGCCGCTCCATCACGTACGGCCAGAAGTCCTGCACGATGATCCGCAGCCCGTTCACGGCGTGGAAGAGGACCGAGAAGAAGATGATGAGCTCCGCGAAGCGGAAGAGCCCGGTCTTGTAGCTCGCCAGGAAGTTGTCGTAGATGTCCGGGAAATAGATGACGGTGGCGGTCTCCACCACGTGGATGATGAGGAAGAGCAGGATGCCCAGCCCCGTCACCCGGTGCAGGATCCACGTCCACATCCCCTCGCGCCCGCGGTAGCTGAGCGAGTTGCCGAGGGAGGTGCGTCGCGCGTTGGCCATGATGCAGTCTCCGGGGGATACATAGCGCACACAACACGAACACGGCGCGCCCCGTCACCCGGGGCGCGCCGTGCGGTCGGAGCCTCAGACCAGCTTCATCGGCTCGCGGACCGCGTCGGCCGACTTCTCCAGCTCGGCACGCTCCTCCGCGGTCAGCTCCACCTCGATCACCCGCTCCAGGCCGTTCCGCCCCAGCTTGCAGGGGACGCCCAGGAACAGGTCGCTCATCCCGTACTCGCCCTGCAGCCACGCGGCGCAGGGGAGGATCCGCTTCTTGTCCTTGACGATCGCCTCGGCCATCTGCACCGCGCCCGCCGAGGGGGCGTAGTAGGCGGAGCCGGTCTTGAGGTACTTCACGATCTCCGCGCCGCCGTTGCGGGTGCGGTCCACGATGGCGTCCAGCGTCGCCCGGTCCATGAGCTGGGTGACGGGGATCCCGGAGACGGTGGTGTAGGAGATCAGCGGCACCATGGTGTCGCCGTGCCCGCCCAGCACCATCGCCTGGATGTCCTCGACGGACACGTCCAGCTCCATGGCGATGAACGAGCGGTAGCGCGCCGTGTCCAGCACCCCCGCCATCCCGATCACCCGCTCGCGCGGGAAGCCGGAGGCCTGCATCGCCACGTAGCACATCACGTCCAGCGGGTTGCTGACCATGATGATGATGGCGTCCGGGGAGACCCGGGCGATGTTCTCGGAGACCTGGCGGACGATCCCGGCGTTGGTGGTCAGCAGGTCGTCGCGGCTCATCCCCGGCTTGCGGGCGATCCCGGCCGTGACGATGTAGATCCCCGACCCGGCAGACTCCTCGTATCCGTTGGTCCCGATCACGCGCGCGTCGAAGCCCTCGATGGGCGCGGACTCCCACTGGTCGAGCCCCTTCCCCTGCGGGATCCCCTCGGCGATGTCGATCAGGACGACCTGGCGCGCGAGCTCCTTCTCGGCGACGCGCTGCGCCGCGGTGGCGCCCACATTCCCGGCGCCGACTACCGTAATCTTGTCCATTTATCCGGAAGCTGGAGTGTTGGCCCGAAAAACCGCGATTTTCGCCCGGTTCCGCGCCAAATTAGACCCCCGCCCCCGCGGTGTCAACCAAACGGGACACCCCGGATACACAGTCGTTTCGGGGGATGCTGGAAGCTCGGAAATGGTCCGCCGGGGCGCGGTCAGCGGAGCTCGGGAGGGGAGAGCTGGCGGAGCGCTTCGTACAGCGCGATCCCGACGGAGGTGGAGAGGTTGAGCGAGCGCGTCTCCGGCCGCATGGGGATGCGGACGGCGTGGGCGGGGTCGGCGATGAGGGCGTCCGGGAGCCCCCGCGACTCCGGCCCGAAGAGGAGCACGTCGCCGGGGGCGAAGCGGGCGTCCCAGAGCGTGCGCTCCGCCCTGGTGGTGAAGCTCCAGACACGGCGCCCCTCCACCTGCGCGGCGAAGTCCGCCCAGGCGGCGTGCACGTGGTACTCCACGTGCTGCCAGTAGTCCATCAGCGCCCGCTTCGCCTTGGGGTGCGTGAAGGAGAAGCCCAACCGGCCGATCAGGTGCAGCGGGGCGCCCGCCGCGCCGCAGGTGCGCGCCACGGCGCCGGCGTTCCCCGGGATCTCCGGCTCGAAGAGGGCGACGTGGACGGGATCGGCGGGCATTCCCGACGGGTCCGCCGCGTCCGTCATCCCCCCACCTGCGAGAGCGCCCGCAGCCCGCCGCTCCCCGCGTCGCTCCCCTGCACCAGCCAGTGCCGCTCCGGCTTGATCCGCAGCGTCTCGCGCACCCGCGGCTCGATGGGCTCGCCGCGGCGGAGCGGCCCGCGCAGGTCGGTCTGCAGGTGGCCGAAGAGGCAGGGGCGGAGCTGCCCGTCGGCCGTGAGGCGCATCCGGTTGCAGCTCCCGCAGTAGTTGTGGCTCATGGGCGTGATGACGCCCACCGTCCCCGCGGCGCCCGGGAAGGCATGGTAGCGCGCCGGCCCGTTCCCCGCCGGCCCCGGCACCGGCCGCAGGTCGCCGACCTCGCGGACCCGCGCCAGCATCTCGTCCGCCGACACGTACTCGTCCTGCGACACGCCCAGGTTGTCGCCGGTGGGCATCACCTCGATGAAGCGAACGTGCCAGGGGCGCTCGCGCGTGACCGCGGCGAAGTCCGCGACCTCGTCGTCGTTGCGGCCGCGCATCACCACGCAGTTCACCTTGATCGGCGCGAACCCCGCCCGCTCGGCGGCCATGAGCCCCGCGAAGATCGCCTCCGCGGACCCGGCGCGACGCGAGATGGCGTCGATCCGCTCCGGGCGGAGCGAGTCCAGGGAAACGTTCACCCGGTCCACCCCCGCCTCGCGCAGCGCCCCCGCCTGGTCGGCCAGCAGCACCGCGTTGGTGGAAAGGGCCACGTCCTCGATCTCCGGGACCGCGCGGATCAGCCGCACCAGCTCGGGGAGGTCGCGCCTCACCAGCGGCTCGCCCCCGGTCAGCCGCACCCGCCGCAGCCCCATCCCCGCCATGACCCGCACCAGCTCCGCGATCTCCTCGTAGCGCAGGATCTCCTCGCGCCGGAGCCAGGGCAGCCCCTCCTCCGGCATGCAGTAGACGCAGCGGAGGTTGCACTTGTCCGTCACGGAGATGCGCAGGTACTCGATGCGCCGCCCGAAGCCGTCCCGCATGGGGCCGGCCTCCGGGACCTCGCGCCGCTCCGCCGGAGGGGTGGTCCCCCCGATCTGCACCAGCGGCCCGCTCACCGTGCCCCCTCCTCCACCTGCGGGGTGAAGCCCGGCACCCACTCCGAGTCTCCGTCCACGTACCCCTCCCGCTTCCAGACGGGGACGCGCCGCTTCAGCTCCTCGATCACGTAGCGCGACGCCTCGTACGCCTCCGCGCGGTGGGGCGAAGCCACGACGATGGCGACGCTCGCCTCCCCCACCTCCAGCCGTCCCACCCGGTGCACCACCGCGATCTCCCCCGTCCCCCACCGCTCCCGCGCCTCGGCGGCGATCTCGCGGAGCTTCGCCTCGGCCATGGGGGCGTACGCCTCGTACTCCAGGTGGCTCACCGGCCGCCCCCCGTGCTCGTTGCGGACGACGCCCCAGAAGAGGAGCGCCGCGCCGTCCGAGGGAGCCACCGTGTCCCGGAGGAGCGCCGCGGCGTCGATCGGGTCGCGGGTGACGTGGAACCGGGTCGCCGACACCGTCACCCTCCGGCCACCGGCGGGATGAAGGCGACCTCGTCCCCGTCGCTCAGCGGCGTGGAGAGCGGGGCGTACTCCAGGTTCACGGCGACGGCGGGAGAGTCCGGGAGCGCGGCGAGGCCCGGCCGGGCGGCGCGCAGCTCGCGGACCAGGTCGCGCACCGTCGCGGCGGCGGGGAGCTCCACCTCCAGCTCCTCGGCGCCGGCCAGGTCGCGGTAGGTGGCGAAAAAGAGGGAGCGGACGGTCATGGGCCGGAGCGCAAGAGAAAGCGGGGCAGCAGGAACCCCCTGCTACCCCGCCCTCCCACGCAGGTTCGGAGGCGCCGGGCGTCACCCCGCGCCGGAAGCGCCCGGCCCCGGCAGGTTCTGCCGCACCTCCTCCGGCGGGGCGAGCGTCACGAAGAACTGCGACACCTCGTGGTGCATCCGCGAGCTGGAGCCGCGGACCACCGTCTTGCCGTCCCGCGTCCCCACCCCGATGCTCACGTCGGCCGCCTCCGTCCGGAGACGGATGTGCGAGTCGCTCGAATCCACCTCGAAGGCCCCGTAGGGGGAGAACTGCATCGAGAAGAAGGAGCGGGCCTGCTCGATCACCTCCGCGGGGGAGAGGTTCGTCTCGACTTCCTGGATCAGCATACGCCCTCCGGTCAGGGTTCGGTCCGCGCCCCGGGGGGGCAGGGACCGTGCCAGCCGCGGCGGGCCTCAGCG
>DASYWD010000299.1 GCA_035936415.1 Longimicrobiaceae bacterium | reverse complement strand
TATCATGGCCGCGTGAAGGCATTTGCAGAGGGCGCCCGCGAGGGCGGACTCGAGTTCTAGGGGGAGCAATGGCACAACAGGGAGGCGGACGGGGCCCAGGTGGCGGTCGCAGCGGCGGGCCAGGAGGCCGGTCTGGTCAGGGCGGCGAGGGCCGCGGTCGCGGCGGTGACCGCGGAGGCCGCGGCGGCAACGAGCGCCGCGAGTCGGACCTCAAGGAGAACGTGATCCACATCAACCGCGTCGCCAAGGTCGTGAAGGGCGGGCGCCGGTTCTCCTTCACCGCGCTCGTCGCCGTCGGCGACCAGCAGGGGAAGGTGGGCGTGGGCACCGGTAAGGCGAACGAGGTTTCCGAGGCGGTCCGCAAGGCGATCGACTCGGCCCGGCGCGCCATGGTGAAGGTGCCGATCGTGCGTGGCACGCTCCCGCACGACATCGTCGGGCACGCGGGTGCCGGCAGGGTGCTCCTGCGTCCCGCCGCCCCGGGCACCGGCGTGATCGCCGGCGGCGCGGTGCGCGCGGTGCTGGAGTGCGTCGGGGTCCACGACATCCTGACCAAGAGCCTCGGGTCCAACAACCCGTTCAACATGGTGCACGCCACCATGGACGCGCTGACCCACCTGACCACCCGGGAGCAGATCGCGCTGGAGCGCGGCATCCCCGTGGAAGCGCTGGGAGGTGCCCGTGGCTAAGATCAAGATCACGCAGACCAAGAGCGGCCTCGGCGCGCCGGAGAAGCACCGGAACACGCTGCAGGCGCTCGGACTGAAGCATCAGCGCTCGGTGGTGCAGGAGGACAACCCCGCGATCCGCGGGATGGTCTTCCAGGTTCGCCACCTCGTCAAGGTGACCGAAGTGGAAGGGCAGGAGACCAATGGCTGAGCTGAACAACCTCCGTCGGCCCGAGGGGTCGCACCGGGACCGGAAGCGCGTGGGACGCGGCCCCGGCTCCGGGAAGGGGAAGACCGCCGGGTACGGCCACAAGGGCTCCAAGGCCCGCGCCGGCCACCACGGCCCCGGCGGCAGCAAGCCGGCATTCGAGGGCGGGCAGATGCCGCTGCAGCGGCGTCTCCCGAAGCGCGGCTTCCGTCCGCTCGACCGCGTCGAGTACCAGGTGGTGAACCTGTACCAGCTGGAGGAGAGCGGCGAGGCCGACTTCACCCCCGAGCTCCTCAAGGAGCGCGGGCTGATCGGGCATGCGCGCCGCCCGGTCAAGATCCTGGGCACCGGGGACCTGACCCGGAAGATCACGGTTTCCGCGCACGCGTTCAGCAAGTCGGCGCGTGAGAAGATCGAGGGTCTCGGCGGGCAGATCCAGGAGATCGACTGACCATGGCAAATCCCGTCGCGACCCTGTTCCGGATCCCGGAGGTGAAGGACAAGATCCTCTTCACCCTCCTGGCTCTGGCGATCTACCGCGTCGGCGCCCACATCGCGGCGCCGGGGATCGACGTGGAGGCCCTCCGGGCGTTCACGGGTCAGCTGCAGGGGACGGTGTTCGGGATTTACGACATGTTCGTCGGGGGCGGGCTCTCGAAGGCCACGGTGTTCGCCCTCGGCATCATGCCCTACATCTCGGCCAGCATCATGTTCCAGCTGCTGGCCGCGGTGTTCCCGACCATCGAGAAGATGCAGAAGGAGGGGGAGGAGGGGCGGAAGCGGCTTACGCAGTACACCCGCTACGCCACCGTCGGCCTCTCCATCGTCCAGGCATACGGCTACTCCGTCTTCCTGGAGGGGATCCAGGGGGCGGTGGTGAGTCCGGGCTGGGGGTTCAAGCTCACGATGATCCTCACCCTGGTCACGGGTGCGGTGTTCATCATGTGGCTGGGCGAGCAGATCACGGAGCGCGGGATCGGGAACGGGATGAGCCTGCTCATCTTCTTCTCCATCATCGAGAGCCTCCCGACGGCGCTGTACGAGACGTACCGTCTGGTGAGCCTGGGCGAGGTCTCGGCGGTTGCGCTGGTGATGCTCCTCGTGGTGATGGTGCTGGTGATCGCGGCGACGGTCGCCATCACGCTGGCGGCGCGGAAGATCCCGGTCCAGATCCCCCGGAAGGTGATGGGGAAGGGGCGCATCCGCGAGGGGCAGAAGTCGTTCGTCCCGCTCCGCATCAACTCGGCGGGCGTGATGCCGATCATCTTCGCCCAGTCCATCGTGATCGTGCCGAGCACGCTCAGCACCTTCTCGAACAACGAGGCGATCCGGACGTTCGCGAACTGGTTCCAGTTCGGGACCTGGCCGTACGAGATCACCTTCGGGCTGCTGATCATCTTCTTCACGTACTTCTACACGGCGATCATCTTCAACCCGGTCGACCTGGCGGAGAACCTGAAGAAGCAGGGCGCCTTCGTGCCCGGAGTGAAGCCCGGTGCCCGGACCGCGGAGTACATCGACCGCGTCCTCACCCGGATCACGCTGCCGGGCTCGCTCTTCCTCGCGGCGATCGCGATCATCCCGGGGCTCCTGCTGAACGCGGTGGGCGTGCCCTTCCTGGGGACCGTCCTCGGCGGCACCGGGCTGCTGATCATGGTGGGTGTCGCGCTCGACACCGTCCAGCAGATGCAGCAGCACCTCCTGCTGCGCCGGTACGACGGCTTCATGCGCAAGGGGCGGGTGAAGCTGCGCGGCCGCACCCGCTTCATGTGAGCCGGGCATGGACCTGATCCTGCTGGGCGCACCGGGCGCGGGGAAAGGGACGCAGGGGGCGCTCCTGGCCGAGAAGCTCGGGATCCCGAAGATCGCCACCGGAGACATGCTCCGGGAGGCGGTGCGCGACGGGACCGAGCTGGGCCGCGAAGCCAGGCGCTTCATGGACGCCGGGGAGCTCGTCCCCGACGAGGTGATCCTTGGGATGGTGCGGGAGCGGCTCTCGCAGCCGGACGCCGCCGGGGGCGCCATCTTCGACGGCTACCCGCGCAACGCGGCCCAGGCGAAGAGCCTGGACCGCATGCTCGGGGAGCTGGATCGCTCGATCGACGCGGTGGTCTCCATAGAGGTGCCGGAGGACGCGATCGTCCGGCGGATGACGGGCCGCCGCACCGACCCGGAGACCGGGCGCGTGTACCACGTGGAGCACAACCCCCCGCCGGCGGGGGTCGCCGACCGGTGCGTGCAGCGCGAGGACGACCGTGAGGAAACGGTCCGGCACCGCCTCCAGGTGTACCGGACCACCACCGAGCCGCTGGTCGCGTACTACCGCGAATCGGGCGTCCCGCTCCACGCAGTCGACGGCGACCGTCCGATCGAGCAGGTACAGGGCGAGATCCTGGAGCTGCTCGGCAGGGACGCCGCGGCGCGTTCCTGACCCCGGGAGGGGTTGCGGGACCGCGCGGAATGGCGTACATTTCAAGGCTCCAGTTTAATTACGACCAGAGAGGCGACGATGAAGGTCCGCGCGAGTGTTAAGCCGATCTGTGAGCACTGCAAGGTGATCCGGCGGCGTGGCGTTGTTCGCATCATCTGCAAGAAGAACCCGCGCCACAAGCAGCGCCAGGGTTAATCCACAGGTCCGGCACTTTCAGGAGGCACGATGGCTCGTATCGCCGGGGTCGACCTTCCGCGCGAGAAGCGGATCGAGATCGGCCTGACGTACATCTTCGGGATCGGTCGCTCGACGTCGCAGAAGATCCTCGCCGAGGCGGGCGTGAACCCGGACACCCGGGTGCATGCGCTGAACGACGAGGACGTCAACCGCCTGCGCCGGATCATCGACACCCGGATCCGGGTGGAGGGCGCGCTCCGTTCGGAGATCGCCCGCAACATCAAGCGGCTGATGGACATCGGTTCGTACCGCGGGCTTCGTCACCGGCGGGGTCTCCCCGTCCGCGGCCAGCGTACGCACACCAACGCCCGGACCAAGAAGGGTCCGCGCCGCGCCATCGCCGGCAAGAAGAAGCCCGGCAAGAAGTAAGCGGTGTGCCGGGCGTCCGCGCCCGGCGATCACCCCGCCGCGTCCGCGGCGGGGAGCGGTACCTGAGTCGCGGTAGGCCGCGAGACACATTCCAGGAAGCGAGCGAATGGCGAAGCCGAAGCAGGGCGCGCGTCCGAAGGCGAAGCGCAACGTCGAGAGCGAGGGGGTCGCCCACGTGAAGGCGACCTTCAACAACACGATCGTCAACATCACCGACATGGCGGGGAACGCCGTCGTGTGGGGGAGCGCCGGGAAGGCGGGGTTCAAGGGCTCCAAGAAGTCCACCCCGTTCGCCGCCACCCTCGCCGCCGAGCAGGCCGCCAAGGAGGCGCTCAGCCTCGGCGTGCGCCGGGTGCACGTGTACGTGCAGGGCCCGGGCTCCGGGCGCGAGTCGGCGATCCAGGCCCTCGCGGCCGCGGGCCTCCAGATCCGCTCGATCCGCGACGTGACGCCGATCCCGCACAACGGCTGCCGTCCGCCGAAGAAGCGCCGCGTGTAGTTGGGGCACGGGAGCAGCAAACAGGGAACGGCCTGCAACTGCTGGCTGTTCCCTGTTCCCTGTAGTACCAGTGGTGTAAACCTCCGCGACCGTCGGGGGGAAGAAGCCGAAAGATCCAGATTCTCAGGAGAAAACGGTTCATGGCCCGTTACACCGGACCCGTCTGCAAGCTCTGCCGCCGCGAGGGGCAGAAGCTGTTCCTCAAGGGCACCAAGTGCTTCACCGAGAAGTGCCCCATCGAGCGCCGTCCGTACGCCCCCGGGCAGCACGGGCAGGCCGCGTCCCGCCGCCGCAAGGCGTCGGAGTACGCGCACCAGCTGCGCGAGAAGCAGAAGGTGAAGCGCATCTACGGCGTCTCCGAGAAGCCGTTCCGCACCCTTTTCGAGAAGGCCGCGCACCAGCCCGGCATCACCGGTGAGAACCTCCTGGTGGCCCTGGAGAGCCGTCTCGACAACATCGTGTACCGGATGGGGTTCGGATCCTCCCGCAAGGAGGCCCGCCAGATCATCCGCCACCGGCACGTGCAGGTGAACGGCCGCCTCGTGGACATCCCGAGCTTCCAGGTGGAACCGGGCGACGAGGTCCGGGTCGCGCCGAAGAGCAAGGACATCCTCCCGGTCCAGGCATCCCTGGCCGCCAAGACCAAGCCGACCACGGTCGGCTGGCTCGCGGTGGACGAGGGGACGCGGACCGGCCGGATGGTCGGGCGTCCGACCCGTGCGGACATCCCGCTCGCTGTCCAGGAGCAGTTGATCGTCGAGCTCTACAGCAAGTAAGCTGAAGACCGGATCCGGCGGCGGGGGCAGACGGCCCTCGCCGCTCGATCCGTCTTGTGCATCCCGAACTGATTCCGGAGGGATATAGTGGAACTCGATCTTACCGGCCTGCAGATGCCGGCACTGCCGGAGCAGCCGCGCACGGGGCAGATCGTGCTCCGGCCGCTGGAGCGGGGCTTCGGCCACACACTCGGCAACACCATGCGGCGGATTCTGCTGTCGAGCCTGCGCGGCGCGGCGGTCTGGGCTTTCCGCGCCGACGGCGTCCTGCACGAGCACCAGACGATCCCGGGCGTGGTGGAGGACGTGCACCAGATCATCCGCAACCTCAAGGCGCTCGTACTGCGGATGGACGAGGACGTGGAGGAGGCGGTCCTGGAGCTGCGCGCCAGCGAGGCGGGCGCCGTGACCGCGCGGAGCATTCGCTCGCACGCCTCGGTGCAGGTGATCAATCCCGATCACCACATCCTGGAGCTGCAGGACGACCGTGAGCTGCGCATCGAGCTGTACGTCAACAAGGGCCGCGGCTTCGTTTTGGCGGAGCAGCACGCGCTCCCGCGCGGGATGCCGGCCGACCTGGTCCGCATCGATGCGATCTACAACCCGGTGACGCGCGCCAACTTCGTGGTCGAGGAGACCCGCGTCGGCCAGCGCACCGACTTCGACCGGCTGGTCCTGGACGTGGAGACCAACGGCGCGGTCGACGTTCGCTCCGCGGTGCAGTACGCGTCACGGCTCGCCATCGAGCACTTCAGCTTCCTGGCGGGGGCGCGCCCCGAGTGGTCCGAGGCGCGGCAGTGGGGCTCAGATTCCGCCGGGGTCGCGGCGGTCGGGGGTGATGGCCGCACCGCGGTTCCGAGCCGTGTGAAGGACCTGCTCAGCCGGCCCATCGAGGACCTGACCGAGCTGAGCGTCCGGAGCCGGAACTCGCTCCAGAAAGAGAACATCCAGACAGTGCGCGACCTGGTCCAGCGGACCGAGTCGCAGATGCTGGGGATCGACAACTTCGGAAAGAAGTCGCTGCAGGAGATCAACGAGTTCCTGCTGGGCCAGGGCCTCCGCTTCGGGATCCGCTTCGAGGAGGGGGAGGACGGCAGCCTGTGGTGGGTGACCGAGCAGCCGGACGTCTCCGGAGAGGGACAGGACATCGGCGAGGAACAGACCGAAACGGATTCCGAGAAGGAGTAGTAGACATGCGTCATGCGAACAGGGGCCGGAAGCTCGGCCGGACCGCGGAGCACCGTGAGGCGCTGCTCCGCAATATGGCGATCAGCCTCTTCCGGCACGGCCGGATCAACACCACCACGGAGAAGGCGAAGGAGCTGCGGCCCTTCGCGGAGCGCCTGATCACGCTCGCGAAGCGCGGCGACCTGCACGCCCGGCGTCTCGCCGCCCGCGACATCGCGGACCGTGCGGTGCTCGTGCAGCTCTTCGACGCCATCGGCCCCCGCTTCGCGGAGCGGCCGGGCGGCTACACCCGCATCCTCAAGATCGGCCACCGCCGCGGCGACGGTGCGGAGCTGGCGCTGATCGAGCTGGTGGACCGCGGCTGAGCCGTCGCGGGCTCGCTGGACGAAGAGGGCCGGATCCCCCAGGGAATCCGGCCCTCTTCGCGTCCATCGCGGGCGGTGGAAAGAAAGCGGGGCCGCACGATCGGTTCGTGCGGCCCCGTCAGGCCTCGGCTGCCCTCGGGCGGCTCACCCCGCCTTGCGGATCTTGCCGGCGGAGATGCAGCTCGTGCAGACGCGGACGCGCTTGCGGGTCCCGTTGTCGGTCACGACGTGGGCGCTCTGCAGGTTGGGCAGCCAGCGCCGCTTGGTCTTGTTGTTCGCGTGGCTGACGTTGTTCCCGCTGCGCGGGCCCTTGCCACAGACGGCGCAGAAGCCGGCCATCGGTATCTCCTGGAATCATGGGTCGATTGTACGACAAGACCCTGAATTTACCGGTGTCTTCAGGATCGGTCAAGCCTTGTGCCGGCCGAACTCGCGTTGACAGCGCTCCCGGGCAGGGATAGGTTTTCGGATTGCTCCGGCGCCGGCCGGGAGGACAGGGACCGTACCGAAACAGGGAAGTATGAAGACCGCGCTGATCACGGGAATCACGGGCCAGGACGGGAGCTACCTGGCGGAGTTCCTTCTCGAAAAGGGCTACCGGGTCTTCGGCCTGGTCCGGCGCAGCTCGACGCTGAACTTCGAGCGGATCCACCACATCCAGGACAGTGTCGAGCTCATCTCCGGCGACCTGACGGACCAGAACTCTCTGCTCTACGCCCTGCAGCAGGCCCGCCCCGACGAGGTGTACAACCTCGCCGCGCAGTCTTTCGTGCAGACCTCCTGGACCCAGCCGGTGCTCACCGGTGACGTGACGGCGCTCGGTGTTACGCGCATGCTCGAGGCGATCCGGGTGTATGGCACGGGGGTGCGCTTCTACCAGGCGTCCTCCAGCGAGATGTTCGGCAAGGTGCAGGCGGTCCCGCAGAAGGAGGACACGCCCCTCTACCCGCGCTCTCCGTACGGGGTCGCGAAGGTCTACGGGCACTGGGCGACGATCAACTACCGCGAGAGCTACGACATGTTCGCGGTCAGCGGGATCCTCTTCAACCACGAGTCTCCACGGCGCGGTCTGGAGTTCGTGACCCGCAAGGTCACGGACGCGGCTGCCCGGATCAAGCTGGGGATGGCGAAGGAGCTTCGCCTGGGGAACCTGGATGCCCGCCGCGACTGGGGATTCGCGGGCGACTACGTGCAGGCCATGTGGCTCATGCTGCAGCAGGACCAGCCGGACGACTTCGTAATTGCGACGGGTGAGACCTGGAGCGTGCGGGACCTGGTGGAGGCCGCCTTCTCGCACGTCGAGCTGGACTGGCAGGAGTTCGTGGTCCAGGACCCGCGATTCATGCGTCCGGCGGAGGTCGACCTCCTGGTCGGCGATCCCGAGAAGGCGCGCGTTGCCCTCGGCTGGGAGCCGGAGGTGGGCTTCCACGAGCTGGTCCGCATGATGGTGGATGCCGACCTCGCCCGGCTGCAGGGCGGGCGCTGACCCAGGTGCGGACCCTCGTCACGGGCGCCGGCGGGTTCGTCGGACAGCATCTGCTCCGGGAGCTGCTGGCCGCCGGATATTCCGTCTTCGGGGGGACGCAGGACGGCGCTCCCGTCGCCGGGGGAACGCTGTCCCGGGCCGAGGTGGAGGGTGTGCGCTGGGTGGCGCTCGACGTGACATCCACGGAGTCGCTGGCCGCCGCCGTGGCGGACGCGGAGCCGGACCACGTCTATCACCTGGCGGGACAGAGCTCGGTCGCGCGGTCGTTCTCACAACCCATGGAGACGTGGGACGTGAACGCGACCGGGACGCTCCGCCTCACCTCCGCCCTGGCCGACGCGGGGCTCCGGGATACGCGGGTCCTCCTCGCCAGCTCGGCGGAGGTGTACGGGCGCGTTCCGGAGGCGGAGCAGCCGATCCGCGAGGATCGGCCGCTCAACCCGGCCAGCCCGTACGCCGCCTCCAAGGCCGCGGCGGAGATGGTGGCCCGGCAGGCGAGTGCCAGCGCCGGCCCCGCGGTGGTGATCGCGAGGAGCTTCGTGCACACCGGCCCGGGCCAGGACGGCCGCTTCGCGATCCCCAGCTTCGCCCACCAGCTCGCGGGGGTCCGGGCCGGCCGCAACGAGCCCACGCTCCGCGTGGGGAACCTGTCCGTGCGCCGGGACGTTCTCGACGTGAGAGACGTGGTGCGTGCCTACCGGTGCCTGGTGGAGCGCGGCGCGCCGGGGGAGGTGTACAACGTCTGCTCGGGTGAAGCGCATGAGCTGCGCGGGTTGGTGGAGGAGATGATCGAGCTGTCGGGGACGGGGGCGCGGATCGAGACCGACCCGGAGCGGTTTCGTCCCGTGGACCTGCCGCTGCTGGTGGGCGACGGGGGCCGGCTCCGCGCGCTCGGGTGGAAGCCGGAGATCCCGCTGCGGGAGACCCTGTCGGACCTTCTGGCGGACGCGGAGCGGACATGACGGAGAGCGTCGCGGCTGCGCCGGGAACGGTGTACCTGGTGGGAGCGGGCCCCGGCGATCCGGGGCTCCTCACGGTCCGCGCCGCGGAGCTGCTCGCGCGCGCGGACGTGGTCGTGTACGACGCCCTGGTCAGCCCCGAGGTGCTCGACCGGTGTCCGGCGGACACCGAGCGCGTCTACGTCGGCAAGCGCGGCGGCGAGCACTCGCGGACACAGGAGGAGATCAACGCACTCCTGGTGGAGCTCGGAGGGCGGCACGAGGCGGTGGTGCGGCTCAAGGGCGGCGACCCCTTCGTCTTCGGGCGGGGCGGGGAAGAGGCGCTGGCGCTCGTGGACGCGGGAATCCCCTTCGAGGTGGTCCCCGGCGTCACGGCCGGCGTCGCCGCCCCGGCGTACGCCGGGATCCCGGTGACACACCGCGGGATCACGTCCAGCGTCGCGTTCGCGACGGGGCACGAGGATCCGGTCAAGGCGGATAGCGACCTGGACTGGGAGCAGCTGGGGCGCGGGGTGGGGACGGTGGTCTTCTACATGGGCGTAGGGAAGATGGCGGCGAACTTCGGCCGTCTGGTGGCCGCGGGCCGGTCGCCGGACACGCCCGCGGCCGCGGTGGAGTGGGGGACGTACCCGCGCCAGCGGGTGGTGGCGGGGACGCTCCGCGACCTCCCCGGCCGGGTCGCGGAGGCGGGAATGGGCGCGCCCGCCATCGTCGTGGTCGGCGACGTGGTGGGACTGCGGGAGCGCCTCGCCTGGTTCGAGGCCCGACCGCTCTTCGGGAAGCGGATCGTGGTGACGCGCGCCCGCGCCCAGGCGAGCGGCTTCGCCGCCGCGCTGCAGGCGCTCGGGGCGGAGGTGGTGCAGTTCCCCACCATCCGCATCGTCGACGCGCCGGATCCCGAGCCGCTCCTCCGCGCCGCCGCCGAGGCGGACCGCTTCGACTGGATCGTCTTCACCAGCGTGAACGGCGTCGCACGCTTCTGGTCCGCCCTCCGGGAAACCGGACGGGACACGCGCGCCCTGGCGGGCGTGTCGCTCTGCGCGATCGGCCCCGCGACCGCGGCGGCCATCGAGATGGAGGGCGCCCGCCCCGACCTGGTGCCGGAGCGCTTCGTGGCCGAGTCGGTCGTGGAGGCGCTGGAAGACGAGACCGAGCTGCGCGGGAGCCGCATCCTCCTCGCACGGGCGGAAACGGCGCGCTCCGTCCTCCCCGACTCGCTCCGTGAGCGGGGGGCGGAGGTGGTGGAGGTCGTGGCGTACCGGACGGTTCCGGACGGCGCCGAGGCGGACCACCTCCGGGCGCGCCTCCGCGCGGGCGACATCGACCTGGTGACCTTCACTGCCAGCTCGACGGTGCGCAACTACGTGGACGTGCTGGGTCCCGAGGTAGGGCGCGCGGAGGTGGCCTCCATCGGACCCATCACCTCCGCAACGGCGCGCGAGCTGGGGCTCCCTGTCCAGGTGGAGGCGGCGGAGTACACCATCCCGGGGCTGGTCCGCGCCATCCGCGAGCGCTTCCGGGGAGCAGCCCGGTGAGGGCGGTTCCGTGGATGTGGACCCTGGCGGGCGCCCTGGCGTCCGCCTTCCTGCTCTGCCTCCCCGCGCCCGGGGCCGCGCAGGAGTCCGCCGAGGCGGACCGGGCGACGGTTCCCGCGGCGTCTCCTCCGCTCCCGGGGGACCACTGGGCGGTCCAGGCGGCTGCACGCGCTGAAGCCCTGGGCCTCGCGCCGGGCTACCTCCCCGCCCAGCGCTCGGTACCGCGGGCGGCGGTGGGAGAAGCGCTGCGCCGGGCGGCGCTCGCCGCGCCGCCTCGCGGACAGGAGCTGGCGCGCCTCACCCAGGGGTGGCTGGACCGCTTTCTGGAGGAGTTCCCGGAGGCCTCCGATTCGGCATCGGCCTCCGGGCTGCTCGGGAGCCACGCGGGAGCGGGGTACGAGCGGCGGACGGGCGTCGTCGCGCCGGGCGCGGGGTTGTTCGACGGGCGCACCGGCGTGTCTCCCCTGGCGGACCGCGGCACAGCCGTCGGTCACGCGGTCCTCGCCGGGCGGCTCGGGGGCTCCCTGGCTGGGGCCGCGGAGCCCCGCCTCGACGACGACGGAGTGCGCCTCCCCCGCTGGGACGTGGTGGCGGGGTGGGGTCCGGTCGCGCTCTCCGTCGGAGAGCAGCCGGTGGGGTACGGGTCGGGCGCGGGCGGGGGGATCGTCCTCTCCGGGGCCGCGACCTTGCCGCGCCTGGAGGTCCAGACCGCGCGGCCCGTCGTCTTCCCCGGCCTCCTCCGCGCGCTGGGAACGGCCTCGTTCCACAGCTTCGTCACCCGGCTGGATGAGCCGCGGCACCCGGGGGACCCCTACCTCTGGGGGGCACGCTTCGCCCTTCAGCCGCATCCGCGCCTCACCGTGGGAGTGAACCGCGCCTCCATCTTCGGCGGCGACAGCATCGCAACCCCGACTACGGCGGGCAACGTGGGGCGCATGCTGCTCGGGATGCTCTCCGCCGACTTCGAGAACCAGGTGGTCGCGGCGGACTTCCGCTACCGGCTGCCGACCGAGGCCGTCCTCCCGCTGACGCTCTACCTGGAATGGGGGGCGGACGACGCCGCCGGGGCCTGGTGGGACGTCCCCGCCCGGGTGCTGGGCGCCTACGTCGCGGCCGTGCCGGGGCTGGAGCGCGTGGCGGCGGGCGCGGAGTACGCTTCCTTCGCCACGCTCTGCTGCGGGAACCCCGGGTGGTACATGCACTCGGCGCAGCCCGGCGGGTGGGCCGCGGCCGACGTGCCGCTGGGGCACCCCCTCGGCGGTGAGGGGCGCGAGCTGCTGGTGTACTCGCACGCCGACCTGATGGACGCCCGCCTCCGCCTGGACGTCCGCGCCTTTCGCCGGGAGCGTGGGCGGGAGGGGTTCGACATGTTCGTGCGCGCCGGGAACCTGTTCGCCCCGGAGCGGGCCGGGACGAGCACCGGCCTCGCGCTCGCGGGGCTGTGGCGCGCCACCCGCCGCACCGAGATCCGCGCTGCCGCGCTCCGCGAGGCGGGGAGCGGGTGGCGGACGCACCTGCTGGACCTGAACGCATCCGTGCTCTTCTGATGGCATATCCCGAGAACCGCCCCCGCCGCCTCCGGCGGACCGGGGAGCTGCGCGCCTTCGTCCGCGAGACCGCCGTCTCGCCGGCGGACCTGATCCTTCCCCTCTTCGTCACGCCGGGCGAGGGGGTCCGGAACCCGGTCGGTTCGATGCCCGGTGTGGACCAGACCTCCGTGGACCAGCTGCTCCGCGACGCGGAGGAGGCGATGCGGCTGGGGATCCCCGCCGTGCTCCTCTTCGGAATCCCCGAGCACAAGGACGAGACCGGCTCCTCCGGCTACGACGAGCAGGGCGTGGTGCAGCGGGCGGTCCGCGCGCTCAAGCGCGAGATCCCCGAGATGCTGGTGGTCACCGACGTCTGTCTCTGCGAGTACACTTCGCACGGGCACTGCGGGGTGCTCCAGGGGGAGGAGGTGGACAACGACGCCACGCTCCCCCTCCTGGCGCGCATGGCTCTGTCCCACGCCGAGGCCGGCGCCGACGTGGTCGCCCCGTCCGACATGATGGACGGGAGGGTGGGCGCGATCCGTCAAGCTCTTGATGGAGCAGGATTTGCAGAGACGCCGATCCTCGCCTATTCCGCGAAGTTCGCTTCCGCGTTCTACGGCCCCTTCCGGGAGGCCGCGGAGAGCACGCCGCAGTTCGGCGACCGCCGCGCCTACCAGATGGACCCGGCCAACGCCCGGGAGGCTCTGCGCGAGGTCCGGGCGGACATCGAGGAGGGCGCCGACATGGTGATGGTCAAGCCGGCGCTCGCCTACCTGGACGTGATCCACCGGGTGCGGACGGAGACGGAGTACCCGGTCGTCGCCTACCACGTGTCGGGGGAGTACGCAATGGTCCTCGCCGCGGCCGAGCGGGGGTGGATCGACGGCGACCGGGCGATGCGGGAGGTGCTGACCTCCATCCGCCGGGCCGGCGCCGACCGGATCATCACCTACTACGCCCGCCAGTTCGCCCGGGGCGCCGCGTGAAGGTCGTGGTCACCGGCGCGGGCGGGATGCTCGCCCGGGCGCTGGTCCCCGCGCTGCGGGCCCGCGGCCACGAGGTCGCCGCGCTGGAC
>DASYWD010000298.1 GCA_035936415.1 Longimicrobiaceae bacterium | reverse complement strand
GGCGGAGCGGAACGCGCCGTCGGCCGACCGGGGCCCCGGGCGCGCCGCCGGCGCGGAGGCCCCGCCCACCCGGTCCGGCAAGGTGCTCCTGGTGGAGGACGACTCCACCACGCGCGGGACGCTGGCGCGCCGCCTGGTCGGGCGGGGGTTCCGGGTGGTGGAGGTGGCGGACGGGCTGGGGGCGGAGGCGGCGGTGACGGCGGAGCGCCCGGACCTGGTGCTGCTGGACCTGAGCCTCCCCGGCAAGGACGGCTGGACGCTGGCCGCAGCGCTCAAGGCGGAGCCCTCCACGCGGCCCATTCCCATCATCGGCCTCACCGCGCACGCCATGCCCGGCGACCGGGAGCGGGCGCTCCGGGCCGGGTGCGACGAGTACGAGAGCAAGCCGGTGGACTTCCCCCGGCTGCTCTACAAGATGGACGTGATGCTGGGGACCCCGGGCGGCTGAGCGCCGGGGCGCCGTCTCGCACTTCGCACCTCGCACTTCGCACCGCCGTTCGGTACCTTGTCGGCCTCGCAGCCGACACACCCGAGCCCCGGAGCAACCGCGTGAACCTGAGCCTCCGCGCCCTGCATCGTCTCGTCCCCGGCCTGTCCGGCACCCCGGAGGAGATCGCCGCCCGCCTCCGCGGCGCCGACATCGCCGTCGCACGCGTCGTCCCCCTGGCGGAGCTGCTCCGCCCCGTGGTGGTGGGGCGCGTGGAGGCGGTCACCCAGCACCCCAACGCGGACCGGCTGCGCGTCTGCACGGTGAACGACGGCACCGAGGCGACGCGGCAGATCGTCACCGGCGCCTCCAACGTGGCGGAGGGGGCCAGCTACCCGCTGATCCGCGCGGGCACCACCCTCCCCAACGGGGTGAAGATCCGCAAGGGGAAGCTCCGCGGCGAGGTCTCCGAGGGGATGCTGGGCTCCGCGATCGAGCTGGAGCTGGGCGACGAGAAGGAGGGGCTGATGACGCTGGCCGGCGATCCCGCGCCCGGCACCCCGCTCCCGGAGGTGGTCCCCGCCGAGGGGGTCGTCTTCGTGCTGGAGGGAGAGCCCACCGAGGAGGAGATCCGCAGGGCGCTCGGCGGCTGAGCGGCGCCCTACGCCCCGCCGAGGTCCCCCAGCCGGATCCGCACCATGTCGTCCAGCAGCTCGTCCGGGACGCCGTAGACCTCCTCCGCCAGGAAGCGGCGGGTCTCCGTCTCGTTGCGGGCCACCTCGCGGAGCGCGCCGCTCAGCCGTTCCAGCGGGAGCCCCACGCGCCGGGCGGCGTCCACCAGCCGCTGGTACGCCTCCCGCCGCGCCGTCTGCTCTTCCGGGGTCTCCCCCGGCTCCCACGGTTGTCGCATCGCTCTCCCCCGCCGTCGTTCAGCCTTCGCCCCGCTCGCCGGGAACGGCAGCATCCCGCTCCGCCTCCGGCACGTCCCCCGTCTCCTCGGGCGGGACCGCGCCCGCGCGCATGGGGTCCAGCACGTCGCTCAGGTGCTGGATGTCGTCGATCTCTCCCAGGTCGCCGGCCAGCACCCCCCATGCCCCGATCGTCCAGGCGCTCGGGGGGCGGCCCTGCTCCCGCTCGTCCTCTTCGCTCAGGCGCACCATCTCCTCCGCCACCTCGCGCGTGGCGCACACGGCCGAGAGCGTGGGGCAGCCCTCCCCCGGAAGCCGCTGGAACACGCACCAGACTTTCTCCGCCATCCCGCTCCGCTCCTCCGCTGCAGGGCGCCCGCTCGCACACCGTCCGTCCGCCGGTCCCGCCTCCGCAAGCTCCCGGCCGCGGGGACGAAGAACGGGGGAGCCCGTGGAGGCTCCCCCGTATCGTCGCGGATCCCGGATCCGTCCGCGCTTCAGTCCGTCTCGCGCCGGGCGGGCCGGGCGTCGTCGATCCGGCGGCGGATCCCGAAGGCGAGCGCCCCCGTCCCCACCACCAGAACCGCCAGCGGGAGCGTCGCGTCGCGCCGCCGCTCCTCCGTCGGCGCGGCCTCCGGCGCGAACGCGGCGGCCACGGCGGCCGGGGC
>DASYWD010000297.1 GCA_035936415.1 Longimicrobiaceae bacterium | reverse complement strand
GCTCCCGACCAGCAGCGCGGCTCCGGCCGCGCGGCGCAGGCGCACCGCCCCGAACCCGCGCGGAGCCGCCCTCACCGGCGGAGGCGGGTCTCCCGCCGCTGGAAGAAGCCGAGGAGCGCGGGCGCGTACCGCTCCCCGGTGTGCAGCTCGATCTCGTCCACCGCGATCCGCCGGAAGAGCCGCCGCCCCCGGTCGCGCTCCTCGGCGGCGGCGCGCGCGTACGCCTCGCGCACCTCCCGCTTCGCCGTGTCCAGGAGGAGCACCTCCCCCGTCTCCGGGTCGGCCACGCGGAGGAGGCCCATGTCCGGGAGCACCTCCTCGCGGTGGTCCACCAGGCGCACCGCCACCGTGTCGTGCCGCCGGGCCGTCGTGCGGACCGCCCGCTCGAACGGCTCCCACCCGCCCTCGAAGCGGAAGTCCGAGAAGAGGAAGACGATGGAGCGGGAGCGGAGCACACGCATGGCGTACTCCAGCGCCTCCGGCGCCGCGCTCCCCCGCCCCGCCGGCTCGCACGCCAGCAGCTCGCGGATCAGGCGCAGCACGTGGCGGCGCCCCTTCCGCGGCGGCAGGAAGAGCTCCACCCGGTCGGTGAAGGCCAGCAGTCCCACGCGGTCGTTGTTGCGGGAAGCGGACATGGCGAGCACCGCCGCCACCTCCGCCACCGTCTCCGACTTGAAGCGCTCCACCGTCCCGAAGCGCATGGAGGCCGAGAGGTCCACCACCAGCAGGAGCGTCAGCTCGCGCTCCTCCACGTAGCGCTTCACGTGCGGCTTCCCGGTGCGCGCCGACACGTTCCAGTCGATGGTGCGCACGTCGTCGCCCGGCAGGTACTCGCGCACCTCCACGAACTCCAGCCCCTGCCCCTTGAACACGGACTGGTACTCGCCGCTGAAGCGCGAGTCCACCGCCCCGCGCGTGCGCAGCTCGATGCGCCGCACCTGGCGCAGCACCTCGCGCGGGACGGGCTCGTGGTGTCCGGAGACGTCGTTCATCGGTCCGCGTTCGCTGGTCATCCTCCCGCTGCATGGCAGGAGCCGTACCGGTGGGCCCCGGGGGCCCCCACCCGGCTCGCTTTAGGCTCGCCACCCTCCCGCGCATGCGGGGGAGGGCTTCCTGTCAGGTCTGCAACGGGGCGAGTCGGCGGCGGAGCCCCCTCCCCCGGCCCCTCCCCCACAAGCGGGAGAGGGGAGCACGGCGGCTGCAGTTCGGCACCGTCGCGAAGAGGGTCGCAGCGAGGGGGTGGGGGTGGTCGGAGGAAAAAGCCTTGTGTCCGAGCGTAGCGAGTTTGGCTTTTTCCGGAGACTACCCCCGCCCCCGACCGCCCGCGCGACACAGCCACGGCCCCAACGCACGGAGGGAGCCAGCCGCACCCGGCCGTCTCCCTCCTGTCGGTCCCACCCGCCGAGCCCCGGCCTTACGGCACCCGCACCGCCTCGAACACCCGCCGCACGATGTCGTCGGGCGTGACCTCCTCCGCCTCGGCCTCGTAGGTGGTGATCACCCGGTGCCGCAGCACGTCCGCGCCGATCGCCTTCACGTCGTCCGGGGTCACGTACCCCCGCCCGCGCAGGAAGGCGTATGCCCGCGAGCAGGTCGCGAGGGCGATGGTGGCGCGCGGCGAGGCCCCGAACTCGATCAGCGGCTCCAGCTCCCCCAGCCCGAAGCGCCGCGGCTCGCGCGTGGCGGCCACCAGGTCCAGGATGTAGTCGCCCACCGTGTCGTCCAGGTACAGCCCCGCGATCGCCCTGCGCGCGGCGAGGATCTCGTGGGTGTGCACCACCGGCCGCACCCGGATCTCCTCCCCGCCCGACATCCGCCGCAGGATCTCGCGCTCCTCCTCGCGCGTGGGGTAGCCGATCCGCACCTTGAGCATGAAGCGGTCGACCTGCGCCTCCGGGAGCGGGTAGGTGCCCACCTGCTCGATGGGGTTCTGCGTCGCCAGCACCAGGAAGGGCTGGGGGAGCGGGTAGGTGGTCCCGCCGATGGTCACCTGGCGCTCCTGCATGGCCTCCAGCAGCGCCGCCTGCACCTTGGCCGGGGCGCGGTTGATCTCGTCCGCCAGCACGATGTTGGCGAAGACCGGCCCCCGGTGCGGGGTGAACTCCCCCGTGCGGACGTCGTAGATGGTGGTCCCCACCACGTCGGCGGGGAGGAGGTCCGGCGTGAACTGGACCCGCTGGAAGGTGGCGTCCACCGCCTCCGCCAGGGTTCGCACGGTGAGCGTCTTCGCCAGCCCGGGAAGCCCCTCGAAGAGCACGTGCCCCCCGGTCAGCAGCCCGATCAGGAGGCGCTCGATCATGTACTCCTGCCCCACCACCCGGCGGTGCACCTCGGCGATGATGCGCGAGGTGAAGTCGGGGACGGCGGCGGTCTCGGGGAGGCGGGGGGCGTCGGAAGCCATCGGGCGTCGGTTCAGGTGACAGGCTCGCCGCGCGGTCAGCGCTTGATGCGCTCGCCGCGGTCCTCGTGGCGGAACACCCAGGCGGCCAGCGCCCCGGGGCGGATGCGGCGCGTGCGCTCCCAGGGCTCCACGTCCCAGCGGGAGCCCACGGCCGCGTCGCCGCGCCCGTCCATCTTGCGGCAGATCGCGGCCGCGCGGTCCCGCCAGCGTGCCCAGCTCGTGGGGCGCAGGTCCACCCACCCGTTCTCCACCGCCTTCTCCCACGGCTCGCCGGGCTCCGGCGCGGCCTTCACCTCCGCGCCCCGGAGGACGCGCTCCCCGTCGCGGAGGAGCACCGGGAGCCCGATGGAGAGGATAGCGGTGCGCAGCTCCGCGTCGCCCGTGACCAGCGCCTCGGCGCGCTCGGCCGCCAGCTCCGGGTCGAGCATCGCCGCGGCGTCCAGCGCGCCGCCGGTGAGGCGTCCCAGGATCGCCGCCTCGAAGAGGAGCTTGGAGAGGCGAGGCGGGCCGAGCATCTCGTACGCCACGCTCTCCACCTCGTGCGCCTCCTGCAGCTCCTCCATGCGCGCCATGGCCGACTGGCGCAGGACCCCGGCACGGTAGGTGGGCCCGGAAGTGGCCGCGTCCAGCGCCGCCACCACGTCGTGCCCGGTGGGCGAGCCGCGGATCTCGCGGACCACGTCCTGCGCGATCTCCTCCGGGGTGATGAACTCCATCAGCCCCAGCGCCGTCAGCGTCTCGAACTCCGGCGGGGAGAAGAGCCCGTTTTCTCCCGAGTCCACGTACACGCCGGTGAGCGGCTCCCCGGTGTCGCGCCAGCTCCCCTCCGCGGACCGGCCCTCCACCAGGTCGTGGACCGCCACCGGAGCCGTGGCGTCCACGCGCGGGATCGTGCGGCCGGCTCGCTGTACCTCGCCGAAGCCGATCTTCTTCCAGGAGATCGCCGCCGTCGGCTTGATCTCCTTCACCGTGGGGGCGCCCGGCGTGCGGGCCATCAGGTAGAGGAGGAGCGTGTGCGCTCCGGCGATCGACGACTTCGCCAGGAGCATCCGCGAGGGGCGCTCCTCCGAGTGGGTGAAGGGAATGTTGAGCCCCATCCCCCCCGTCCCGGCCGTCCCCACCTTCACGTAGACGCGGGTCTGCGCCCGCTTCATCACCTCCAGCGCGAGCTGCACGTGCCGGATCAGCTGCGGGAGGTACATGGTGGCCAGGTGCGTCTCCACCGAGTCCAGGTCCGCCCGCCCGGCCCGCGCCTTCTCCCGCAGCGCCGCGGCGCTGTCGAAGGCGTTCTGGTAGGCGAAGGCGGTCGCGGTGTTGATGGTGTCCACGATCGCCTCCGGGCGGTGCCGCCCGATGATCCGCCCCAGCGCGGAGCGCTCGATCAGCTCGTCCGAGAGCGGCCCCAGCAGGTCGTCCAGGATCCGCCCCCGCGCCTCGGGGTCCGCCACGATCTCGCGGCGGCGCCGGTCCTTCAGGTCGTGCGACAGGAAGATGTCGCCCCACTCCGCCGCCAGCTCCACCCCCTCGGCGTCCGGGTCGGCTCGCAGCTCCTCGACCGCGGACTCCGCCTCCGCCTGCGTCAGGCCGGAGATGACCACCAGCGAGGGCTTCAGCGGGAGGAGCTGGCGCGCCAGCGCCATCCCGACGAGCCCGGAACCACCCAGCAGAAGGATGCGCGAGCCTCGGATTTCCATGTAGGGGAACGTTGGGTTTGTTGGATTGCCTGTGGCTCAGGAGCCGCTGCGCGGGCCGAGGAGGGAGCTCAGCTCGGCGGGGGCGACCACGCGCCACTTCCCGGAGGGGAGCTCGCCGAGCTCCACGGGGCCGAAGCGGCGCCGGATCAGCCGGCGGACGGGGTGCCCTACCGCGTCCATCATGCGGCGCACCTCGCGCTTCTTCCCCTCCCGGAGCACCACCCGGATCCGCCACACGTCCACGTCCACCTGGTGCAGGCGGTCCACCGACTCCGCGCGTGCGACGCCGTCCTCCAGCTCCACCCCGGCCGTGAGGCGGCGCAGCTCCTCGGACGAGGGGCGGCCGTCCACGTCCACCAGGTACTCCTTGGTGACGCCGAAGCGCGGGTGCAGGAAGCGGTTGGCGGCGGGGCCGTCGTTGGTGAGGAGGAGGATGCCCTCGCTGTCGCGGTCCAGCCGCCCCACGTGGAAGAGGTGGTGCAGCTTGGGCGGGAGGAGCTCGTAGATCGTCTTGCGGCCGTACGGGTCGTGGCGCGTCGTCACGTACCCCTTGGGCTTGTGCAGCGCCACCCAGAGCGTCTCCGTGGCGGCGGAGATCGGCTCGCCGTCCACCTCCACGCGGTCCACCCCGGGGATCACCTTGGTCCCCGGCGCGGTGACGCTCTCGCCGTTCACCCAGACGCGGCCCTCGGCGATCAGCTCCTCGGCGCCGCGGCGCGAGGCGATCCCCGAGCGCGCGATGAACACCTGCAGGCGGAGGGGCTCCCCCTCCGCGGTCGGCCGGCCCTGTCTACGCGCCATCCGCTCTCGTCTCCTCGTTTCTCCGCGACAGCACCACCGGCAGCTCCTCCGGACGGGGGAGGTCCTCCACCGACCGGAAGCCGAAGTGCTCCAGGAAGCGGCGCGTGGTCCCGTACAGGAGCGGGCGCCCCAACCCCTCGCCCCGCCCCACCACCTCCACCAGCTCGCGCTCCTGGAGCGTCTTGAGCACCCCGCCCGCGCCCACGCCGCGGATCTCCTCGATCTCCGCGCGCCCCACCGGCTGCCGGTACGCGACGATGGCCAGCGTCTCCAGCGCGGGCGACGAGAGGCGGGCGTTGGCGGGGACGCTGTCGAAGCGCTCCAGCACGGGGGCGTACTCCGGCCGCGTGAGGAGCTGCCAGCCGCCCGCCACCTCGAAGACGCCGAAGGCCCGCCCCTCGCGTTCGTACTCCGCGCGCAGCTCGGCGAGCGCCGCCTCCACCGCGTCCTCGTCGAAGTCCTCGCCGCCCCGCGCCAGCTCCGCCGCGCTGAGCGGCGTCTGGCTGGCGAAGAGGATGGCCTCCACCACCCGGCTGGGGCGCATCACCCCTCCTCGCGCCGCCGCCGGTACAGCCAGAGCGGGGCGAAGGGCGAGGCCTGGCGGACCAGCAACTGGCTCCGCTTCGCCAGCTCCAGGCAGGCCAGCAGCGACACCACGGCGTGCATCCGCGTCCCCCACGGGGCCACCAGCGTCGCGAACTCCACCCGGCGCGACTGCTGCAGCGCGGCGAGCACCAGCTCGATCTTCTCGTCCATCCGCACGGGGCGCCCCCCGAAGCGGTACACCGTCTCCGGCTCGGCCGCGCGCGCGGCCAGGCGGAGCGCGGCGCTCCACACCTCCTCCCACTCCGTCTCCAGCGGGACCGAGGCGGCCGGCGCCGCCGGGCGCACCTCCACGTAGCCGCGCGACCACATCCGCGCGCGCTCCCGCTCCGCTCCCACCAGGAGCCCCGCCGCCTCCCGGAAGTGCTCGTACTCCAGCAGGCGGCGCACCAGCTCGGCGCGCGGGTCCTCCTCCTCTCCGTCCTCCGTGCGGCGCGGGAAGAGCATCTGCGCCTTGATCCGCACCAGGATCGAGGCCATCTCCAGGAACTCCCCCGCCCGCTCCAGCTCCAGCCAGTCCACCTCCTGGATGGCGGCCAGGAACTGCGCCGTGATCCGCGCGATGGGGATGTCGAAGATGTCGACGTCCTGGTTGCGGATCAGGTGGAGGAGCAGGTCCAGCGGGCCCTGGAAGCGCTCGATGTCGACCTGGAACAGGTCCGGCTCCGGCCGCTGCTCGAGCGCGGGCTGCTGCACGGTCAGGCGACGCCTGCGAGCGCCTGTGCCGCGGCCAGGGCGGTGCCGGTGAGAAAGCCCACCGGAGCGACGAGGAAGGTGAAGCCGCCCAGGAAGAGGAGAGCGAAGAGGATCAGCATCCCGTAGCGCCCCAGCTCGCGGTAGCGCATCGCCAGGCGCACCGGAAGGAGGTACACCATGACGTGCGAGCCGTCCAGCGGCGGAATGGGGATCAGGTTGAAGAGCATCAACAGGAAGTTGATGAAGATCCCCATCCGGAACATGTTGACCAGGATCCCCCAGGTCGCCACCATCTCCGGGAACGCCCGCGCCGCCGCCAGGGTGGCGGCCAGCAGCAGGGTGAAGAGCACCGCCAGCAGCAGGTTGGCGGCGACGCCGGCGAGCGACACCAGGATGTCGCCGCGCTTGTAGTTGCGGAAGTTGCGCGGGTTCACCGGGACCGGCTTGGCCCACCCCAGGACCGGCCCCCCCATGATCGCCATGATCCCCGGGAGGAGGACGCTCCCCAGCGGGTCCAGGTGCGGAAGCGGGTTGAGGGTGATGCGCCCCAGCATGAAGGCGGTGTTGTCGCCCTCGCGGCGCGCCACCCAGGCGTGCGCGACCTCGTGGACCACCACGGAGAAGATCAGGATGGGAAGTGCGATGAGGAGTTGTTCCATGGCGCGGAAGCTAGCGCCGCCGCCCCCCGGTTGTCAAAATGGCGGGTCCCCGTGCTTGACAGGCTCCGCCCCTTTCGGTATCTTTGCGCTTTCCTGTTTCTAGCGGTTACAGCGAATCACCCCAGCAACGAATCTTCCGGAGGTCAGTTTGCCGAACGTCAAGTCCGCCGAGAAGCGGATGCGGACCAACGAGATCCGCGCCGAGCGTAACAGGGCCCGCCGCTCGCGGCTTCGCACCGCGCTCCGCAACGTCCGCAAGGCGGAGAACGCGGAGACGGCCGGCAGCGCCCTCAGGGAGGCGATCTCGCTCCTGGACCGGGCCGCGTCCAAGCGCCTGATCCACCCGAACAAGGCCGCGCGGACCAAGTCCCGCCTCGTGGCCCACGTCCAGAAGCTCGGCGCGTAAGCGACGAAGCTGCGGAAAGAAGGCCCCGCGGAGCAACACGCTCCGCGGGGCCTTTCTGCGTTCCGGCCGAACGGCTCCGGGATCTGCTGCGAGGGGTCGGCGGGGGGAGGCTCCTCCGGAGGTGCGTAAACTCGCCCGGCACTCTCGGCGAGACGTGGTTTCGGCGCGGGCTCAAACAAACGCACCTCCTGCGGAGCCTCCCCCCACCTCCCCGGCACCATCTCAGGGTTACAGAAGTCCGTGTCCGTTGCCGTTGCCGTTCTTCCCCCGCGGAGAGTGGAGGCGGCTCAAACGGAGTACAGATCAAGGCGCCCGAGGACGGCGACCGAGACGTACTTCCTGTACGTCGCAGGGAGCCGCCCGCAGGGCAACGCAGAGCTGCGCCCGTTTCAGCCGCCGATCCTACAGCTCCGAGCCGCAGATTTCGCAGTACCAGAGCTGAGGCTCGTTGATGGCGCCGCACTCCTTGCACAGCAGCATCCCCGCCCGGTCCGGGTCCAGCGTGCGGTCGTCCGTCCCGCCGACGGAGGACGAAGCGGCCGGCGCAGCCCCCTGCTCCGGGTGGGTCGAGTGGGCGATGGCGCGGTCCAGCTCCGCCAGGAAGGCCAGGTCGTCCGCCGAGGTGTCGGCCGCAGCGGGCGCGGCGCCGGCCGCGGGGGAAAGGTCCACGCTCGTGGCGGAGACCTGCTCCACGTCCTCCAGCCAGGAAAGGTCCACGTCCAGGTCGTCGTGGGCGCTTCCCTCCGCGGCCCCGCCGCCATTCGCCCCGTAGCTCCCCGCATGCGGGGTGAACTCCGGGATCGTGTCGTCGCTGGTGTCGCGCGGGGGGAGGCCGGGAGCCTCCCGCGCCCACTCCGGCTCCCCGAACGGCTCCGGCTCTGCTTCCCGCGCCGCCTCCGCGGCCGGCTCCTCCTGCGCGGCATCGGCGGCCGGAGCGGCGGCGGCTTCCGAGGCGCCCACGTCGCGCAGGAGCGCCTCCAGGCGATCCACCTCGCCGCGGACCCGGGCGGCCTCGGCCTCGGCGTCGGCGACGGCGGATTCCAGCTCGGGGCGGCGCGCCTCCCAGTCCCCGTCCTCCACCTCCCCGATCAGGTGCCGCAGGCGGGCCTCCTGCAGGTCGTCCTGCGCACCGGCGCGGCGTGCCTCCGCGTCGTCCAGCTCGGTCCGCCGGTCGTCCAGCTCGCCGGTGAGCGCGTCGAGGTGCTCCGAGAGCTGCTGCGTCACGTCGCGGAGCCGGTCCTCGTAGTCGCGGCGCACGCGCTCGGCCACGTGCGGGGGGACGTCGCTGCCGACCTCGCCCAGGCGGCCGAGCCACTCCTGGAGGCGGCTGCGCTGGGCGGTGAGCGTCTCGACGGCCGTGGGCGCTTCGGTGGAGAGGGGTGTGTTCATGGTACTCCGGGGGGTGCGGGGTGCGGCCGAGGTCAGCCGCGGAAAAGGTCGATCAGCACTTCGGCCGCCGCCTCCGGAGTGACGGGCTCCAGCTCGGGAGCGCGCGCCAGGGCCGGCGGGGCGGGGTTGAAGAGGGAGCGCTCAAGGTGGCGGTCGAAGGGGGTGAACTCCCCCTCGCCGGCGCCGGACAGGAGCGCGACGGCCGGGTTCATCTTGGAATCCAGGTCGTCCGCGTAGTGCAGGACCAGGGCCTCCACCATCTGCGGGACCTTGGGGCTCGCCCACTCCAGGCGCCCCTGGTGGCTGGCGATCAGGTGCTGCACCAGGAGGAGCCGCTCGGGGGCGAGGCCGGGGATCGCCTCGGCCTCCCTCCCCACGATCTGGATCCCCAGGACGATGTGCCCCAGGAGCTGCCCCTCCACCGTGTAGCCGAAGGAGCGGGCGGCGCTCAGCTCCCGCACCTTCCCGACGTCGTGCAGGAGCGCCCCGGCGATGAGCAGGTCCCGGTCGATGCGCGCCCCCTGCCCGATGTAGTGCGCCGCCAGCCGGTCGCAGGCCAGCGCCACCGAGAGGGAGTGCTCCATCAGCCCGCCGAGGTAGGCGTGGTGGTTGCGCTTGGCCGCCGGGTGCATGCGGAAGCTCCGCCCCAGCGCGGTGCGCTTCCCCAGGCAGCGCTCCAGGAGCACGCGGAGCGGCCGGTCCTCCACCGTGGCGACCAGGCGGTCCACCTCGCGACCGAGCGCCTCGCGGTCGCGCGGGCAGCAGGGGAGGAAGAACGCCAGGTCGTCGTCCACCACCTCCAGCGGCTCCGCGGCGAGCACCGTCACCTGCAGGCGGTCGTTGTAGGTGCCCACCTTCGCCCGCACCCCGATCACGTCGTCCGCCCCGAACAGGGCGTCCAGCCGGTCCGCGTCGTCCCAGACCATGGCGGGGACGGTCCCCGTCCGGTCGCCCAGGGTGAGCTGCAGGAAGGGCTTCGCCGCGCGCGTCTCCCGGCGCTGCTTGTCGTGCACGAGGTAGCAGGCGGTCACCTCGCGCCCGTCCTCCAGCTCCCCCACCATCGGCCAGGGGAAGGCGGTGCCGCAGAAGGTGCGGAGGTCGGCGCGGCGGCCGGGCGGACGGAGCGGGCCCCAGCTCACGGCGCCTCCCCCGTCCACACCGTGCGTCCGCCCACCAGGGTGCGCACCGCCCTGCCGCGGAGCTTCCACCCGCGGAAGGGCGTGTTGCGGCTCATGGAGAGGAAGCGCGCCGGGTCCACCGTCCACTCCGCGTCGGGGTCGAAGAGGGTCACGTCCGCGGCGGCGCCGCGGCGGAGCGTGCCGCCCGGGAGCGACATCGCCCGCGCGGGAGCGCAGCTCATCCGCTCCACCAGCGTGGGGAGGTCGATCACGCCCTTCCCCACCAGCTCCGTGAGCGCCAGGCCGAGCGCCGTCTCCAGCCCCACGATCCCGTTGGGGGCGTCCTCGAACGCCTGCTCCTTCTCGTCGTAATGGTGCGGCGCGTGGTCGGTGGCGATCACGTCCAGCGTCCCGTCGCGCACCCCCTCCACCACCGCGTCGCGGTCCGCCTCGCTCCGCAGGGGCGGGTTCATCTTGGCGTCGGTGCGGTACGAGGCCACGGCCGCGTCGGTGAGGGTGAAGTGGTGCGGCGAGGCCTCGGCCGTCACCCGCACCCCGCGCGCGCGGGCCTCGCGGATCATCTCCACCCCGCGCCGGGTGGCGACGTGCTGCACGTGCAGCCGCCCGCCGGTCAGCTCGGCGAGGAGGAGGTCGCGGGCGATCATCACGTCCTCGGCGGCGTTCGGGATCCCGGTGAGCCCCAGCCGCGTGGCGACGATCCCCTCGTTCATGGAGCCCCCGCGCGAAAGCGCCAGGTCCTCCGCGTGGACGGCCACCGGGAGGTCGAAGGTCTGCGCGTACTCCAGCGCCATCCGCATGATCCCGGCGTTCATCACCGGGCGGCCGTCGTCGGTGATGGTGACCGCCCCGGCGTCGATCAGCTCGCCTACCTCGGTGAGCTGCTCCCCGTTCTGCCCCACGGTGATGGCGCCGCTGGGGTAGACCCGCGCGGCGCCCACCCGCACTCCCTCCGCCAGCACGAAGCCCACCGAGGCGGGGTTGTCGATGGGGGGATCGGTGTTGGGCATGGCGACCACCGCCGTGAACCCGCCCGCCGCTGCGGCGCGCGCGCCGCTGGAGATGGTCTCCTTGTGCTCCTGCCCCGGCTCGCGGAGGTGCACGTGCACGTCGATCAGTCCCGGGCAGACCACCAGCCCGGAGGCGTCCACGATCTCCGCGCCCTCGGGGGCGTCCAGCCGCTCCCCGAGCTCGGCCACCTCGCCGCCGTGCAGGAGCACGTCGAGCGTGGCGTCCATCCGCTGCGACGGGTCGACGACTCGCCCGCCGCGGATCAGCACCGGCCTCACTCCGCTCCCCCCTTCGCGGCCTCTGCCTTTTCCGGCGCTCCCCCGGCCAGGAGGTAGAGCACCGCCATGCGGACGGCGACCCCGTTGGTCACCTGCTGCAGGATCACGGAGTGCGGCCCGTCGGCCACGTCGCTGTCGATCTCCACGCCGCGGTTCATGGGCCCGGGGTGCAGGATGAGCACGTCGCGCGGGGCCTGCGCCAGGCGCGCGCTGCTCACCCCGAAGACGCGGTTGTACTCGCGGAGCGAGGGGATGAAGCCCGCCTTCATCCGCTCCAGCTGCAGGCGGAGCACGTTGAGGGCGTCGGCCCACTCGATCGCCTCCTCGATGCGCCGGAACACCGTCACCCCCATCTCGCCGACCTCCCGCGGGAGGAGGGTGAGCGGGCCGCACACCGCCACCTCCGCGCCCAGCTTCCTCAGGCCCCAGATGTTGGAGCGGGCCACGCGGGAGTGCAGCACGTCGCCCACGATGCACACCTTCAGCCCGGCGATGCGCTTGAAGTGGTCGCGGAGGGTGAGGATGTCCAGCAGCCCCTGCGTGGGGTGCTCGTGCCGCCCGTCACCGGCGTTGACGACGTTGGAGGCGATCCGCTCGCCCAGGAAACGGGCCGCGCCGGAGGCGCCGTGGCGGATCACCACCATGTCGATCCGCATGGCCTCCAGGTTCCGCGCGGTGTCCACCAGCGTCTCGCCCTTGGAGACGGAGGAGCCGCCGGCCGCGAAGTTCACCGTGTCGGCGGAGAGCCGCTTCTCGGCGAACTCGAAGGAGATGCGGGTGCGGGTGGAGTTCTCGAAGAAGGCGTTGACGATGGTCTTCCCCCGGAGCACCGGCGTCTTCTTGATGGGGCGCTCCGAGATCTCCTTGAAGGGCTCGGCGGTGTCCAGGATCGCGGTGATCTGCTCCGCCGACAGTTCTTCCAGCCCCAGCAGGTCCTTCCCCAGGTACGGCCCGGAGGGGTGCACCATCAGGCGGCCTCCCCGCCGGTCACCTCCACGCCCAGCTCGCCGTCGAGGCCGGGGACCAGCACCTCCGCCCGCCCGCCGGCAGGGACGTCCACCCGCTCGCCGACCACGTCGGGCTGGATGGGGAGCTCGCGCCCGCCGCGGTCCACCAGCACGCAGAGCAGCGTGCGCCGGGGCCGCCCGAAGTCGGCCAGCTCGTCCAGCGCCGCGCGCACGGTCCGGCCGGTGTAGAGCACGTCGTCCACGATCACCACCACGCGGTCGTCGATCCCGCCCTCCGGGAGCGCCGTCGTCCCCACCACGGGGCGCGGCCCGATGGCCATCAGGTCGTCGCGGTAAAGCGTGATGTCCAGCGACCCCGTGGGGACGGCCACGCCGCGCTCCTTCTCGACCTCGCGGGCGAGCATCTCTGCCAGGTGCACGCCGCGGCGGTGGATCCCCACCAGGGCCAGGCGCTCGGTGCCGTCGGCCTGCTCCAGGATCTCGCGCGCCATGCGGGCGAGGGTCCGCTCCACGGCAGGCGCGTCCATCAACCTGTGTCGCTGGGGGTCGGGCATGATCTCGGCGTCGGGGTCCGGTGCTTCGGTGGGTGGGGGAACTTAGCCACGCGCGCGGGGGGGTGTCAACGAACCGCCGGGCGGCCTCACCCGGCCTGCCGCTGCTCCGGCGGCTTCTTCCGCCGCGCCCGGAAGAAGGCGCGCAGCACGTCGCCGCACTCCTCTTCCAGCACGCCGGCCACGAGCTCCACGCGATGGTTGAGCCGCGGGTGCTGCACCAGGTTGGCGAGCGAGCCGGACATCCCCGCCTTGGGGTCCGCCGCGCCGTAGACCAGCCGCGGGATCCGGGCGAGGACGATAGCCCCCGAGCACATGGCGCACGGCTCCAGCGTCACGTAGAGCGTGCAGTCCAGGAGGCGCCAGTGGCCGGTGGCCTGCGCCGCGCCGCGGATGGCCACCATCTCGGCGTGGGCGCTGGGGTCCTGGAGCGTGTGCGTCAGGTTGTGGCCGCGCGCGACCACCTCCCCTCCCCGCACGACCACGGCGCCCACGGGGACCTCCCCCAGCGCTTCCGCCGCGGCGGCCTCCTCCAGCGCCAGCCGCATCCAGCGCCGGTCCTCCTCCCGGATGGCGTCCTCGCCCGTCGTCATCTGCACCGCAATGAAAAAGGGGACCCCGGCGACGCGCGCCGGGGTCCCCCTCCGCGGGACGGGCCGCCGCTCAGTGCGCTCCCGTCACGATAGCCTCGGTCTGCTCGCGCGTAAAGCGCCGGAACAGCCCCGTGACCCGGCCGAGGACCGTGAAGTCGTTGTGCTCGTGCACCAGGATGGGGGCGTAGTCGGGGTTGGCGGGCTCCAGCACCACCTTCCCCTCGCTGGCGAAGTACCGCTTCACCGTGGCGTCGCCGTCCACGCGGGCGGCCACGATCTCGCCGTTCTCGACCTCGCCCTCGTCGGCGGGCTCCACCAGCACCAGGTCGCCCGCGAAGATCCCCATCGCCTCCATGCTGTCGCCCCGGACCTCCAGGAGGAAGCTGTCGGCCGAGGCGGCGAGCTTCCGGTCGATCTCGAACTCCTCGCGCACGTTGTCGCGCAGCAGCGCCGGGCGTCCCGCGGCGATCTTCCCGTAGCTGGGAACGCTGACAACGTCCGGCGCCAGGTTCATCCCCACGATCTTCACCCCGCGCGAGCGCGACGCGTCGCGCTCGATGTACCCCTTGTCCGCGAGCGCCTGCAGGTGCTCGGAAACGGTCTTCGTGGACTTGATCCCGAAGCGCTTCCCGATCTCGCGGATGCTGGGCTGGTAGGTGTGCTGACGGAGGTAGTCCACCAGGTAGTTCAGGATCCGCTTCTCGATCTTGCTCAATGGTTCAGGCATGGCTGCCTCCCCTGGACGTTGCCGGCGTGAATTCGGATCCTGCGGAGAAAGGGAGGGAGCGTACGCCACACCGAAGGTGCCGTCGCCCCACCCCCGTCGACGGCGGCGGCCCGGAGCCCCGCCCGATGTTCCCTCCACAACCCCTCTCCGGCCGCAACTTAGGTGCAGGGTACCGGGTTGTCAACGATCATCGTGTACGGTAGCGTACCGAAGCCGGGCGACAGCGGCGTCCAGCCTCTGCGCGACGAGGGTTTTTCCCATCGCCACGACCACCGCGTCGATCCCCGGGCTGGCGGATGAGCCGGTGAGCGCGAGCCGCAGCGGGTGGACGACCTTGCCGAAGCCCACCCCCTCCGCCTCGGCCACCCAGCGCAGGGTGGCCTCCACCGCCTCCGGGGCCCACGACCCGGCGGCCTGCAGCGCGTCGCGGGCCGCTTCCAGCCGGGCCGCGACGGCCGGGCCGTCCTTCCAGTGCTTGGCCGCCGCCTCCGGGTCGTACTCGATCTCCGGCGCCAGGTACACCCGGAGCTGGTCCGCCAGCTCCCCCACGGTGCGGACGCGGGTCTTGAGCAGGTCGACGAGCCCGCTCAGCCAGTCGTGCCGCTCCTCCAGCTCGGGCTCCGTCACGAGCCCCTGCGCCAGCAGCTCCGGCGCGACCAGCGGGAGCAGCTCCCCGGAGGGGGTCAGCGACAGGTGCCGCCCGTTCATCCAGAGCAGCTTGTCGGTATCGAAGACGGCGCTCTTCTTGTTGATGCGCTCCAGCGAGAAGCGGGCGATCAGGTCCGCGGGGAGCATCACCTCCTCGTCGTCGCCGGGGTTCCAGCCCAGGAGCGCGAGGAAGTTGACCATGGCGGTGGGGAGGATCCCCTGCCCCGCGTACTCGCCCACGGCGGTGGCGCCGTGCCGCTTGGAAAGGCGCTTCCCGTCCGGCCCCAGGATCATGGGGACGTGCGCGAACGCCGGCACCTCCGCGCCCAGCGCCCGGTAGAGCAGGATCTGCTTGGGCGTGTTGGAGAGGTGATCGTCGCCGCGGACGACGTGGGTGATGCGCATCTCCACGTCGTCGGAGACCACCGCCAGGTTGTAGATGGGGGTCCCGTCGGACCGGAGGATGATGAAGTCCTCGATGTCCTCGTTGCGGAAGCGGGTGGGGCCGTGCACCACGTCGTCCCACTCCGTGACGCCCTCGGGGACCCGGAAGCGGAGCGTGAACGCCTCCCCCGCCCCGGCGCGCCGCTCCCCCTCGGCGGGATCCAGCGCCAGGCAGCCGCGGTCGTAGCGGAACTCCTCCTGCCGGCCCTCGGCGGCCTCGCGGCGGGCCTTCAGCTCCTCGGCGCTGCAGAAGCACCGGTACGCCTTCCCCTCGGCCAGGAGCCGGAGACAGTCGGCCCGGTGCCGGTCGAAGCCGTCGGCCTGGTGGTACGGCCCCTCGTCCCAGTCCATCCCCAGCCAGCGCATCCCGTCCAGGATGGCCTGCGTCATCTCGCCGCTGGAGCGCTCGCGGTCGGTGTCCTCGATGCGCAGGACGAAGGTGCCGCCCGTGCCGCGGGCGAAGAGCCAGTTGAAGAGCGCCGTCCGCGCCCCCCCGACGTGCAGGTAGCCGGTCGGGCTGGGGGCGAAGCGTACGCGTGGAGCCTCGGACATCGTTCTTTCCTTCCTCTGGTACCAATAGCCGGACACCGGCCGGGTCGCTCCGGGCCGGTGGTCGTGTCGGGGGCGTTCGGGGGCATGACGCCCCCTCGAATGTTAGCCGGGGGTGCCGGGGGGCGCCAGGCGGGCGGCCCCCTCCCGGCTCGCTTTAGGCTCGCCACCCTCCCCCAATTCTGCTACGCATTACCCACATCTCGGAGGGTCTGGAAAGCGAGAGTGAAGTCGAAGAGTCTGCGCAGCCCGATCCAGAGGCTTTTGACCCCCGGCTCACCATCGCCCTTGCGTCCCAGGAAGCCGCCGAAGGAGGCGATCTCCC
>DASYWD010000296.1 GCA_035936415.1 Longimicrobiaceae bacterium | reverse complement strand
GTGGAGCTGGGGGCGTGGGCGGAGGCGGCGCGGATCGCTGCGGCGCGCCGGGACGCGGAGTTCTTCCGGCCGCGCGAGAGCCGGGCGGTGCTGGGGCGCGCGGGGGAGCTGCCGGAGCCGGCGGGGGCGGCGCTGGAGCGGATCCGGCGCGCCGTGGAGGGGGACGGCGCGCCGGAGTGGAATTCACTGGAGCGAGGCATTAGTGACCTGCTCCAGACGGTCGGAGGCTAGCCCTACAGCGTTCCCCCTGCGACCATACAGGCATATGGATCCGCACCAGCGATCTCCTGTGGAGCGGTTGTGCCTCTTACGTTGCCTTTTCGCGGGGAGCAGTCGTCCTCTGTTCCAGGTGGACATTCTCCCACAGGAGCGAGAAGCCGCGGAATCCCCTTCTTGCCTGCTGGGGAGAAGATTTCGTAGTACACCTCAAAGTGCTCCGCCTCGTGAGGCCGGCCCCGGGGCTGTGGTATACCGGGCCGATTGGGAGGCAAGTCTTCCTGGGTGGCATTATACACGTATAGCACGATCTCTTCATTTATCTTGTGCAGTGGCCCCAGAGATTCGTCATGACCTGAGTTGAGACCCTCTAACTGGAGACTGATTGAATCCCTATCCGAGACGGGAACCGTCCACTCCACGCGATTGGTCATGCAGACGGGCTCACCTTCCAGTTCCCAATATGCACCCGGGTCACACCCCGAAATCAGGCCTGAGCCTAGGGTGACACGAGCCCTCACTTTCCGCGGCCGCTTTCCCGTCTGCTCGGGAGCGACGGGTTCGTTCGTAAACCGACTGAGGTTGACGATTTGGCGAGGCAGCGTAACCTGTGCATCGCCCGCGAGCCTGGGAACGATAAGCGCCTGGTGGTCAATCTTCACGGGCCGAAGCCTGCGTGTGAGGACTCCGCCTCCTTCATACCCCTCATCATAATACAACCTGACGTAGTGCTGCTTGCCCCCGTGGCTCACGTGCCCGCTCGAGTCTGGGAGGAGTACGTGCATCGCCGTTTCAGCTGATCTATCGTCCGGAACGAATAGGCAGAGGCCTGTGAAAACAATCTTCAACTGAAATCCCATTGCTCTACTCCTGGTTTGAGGTGAACTCCGCCGACGCATCATGACGGGCATCCCCAGTAGCGCCTACACGCCAATGTGGACCAAGCCGTTGCCTTAGGCTGATCGGTGCCTCATCCGCTACCCGTCGTCCGCTGACATTGCGACCAGAATCCAATCGCTAGCTCCCGGAATAGGTCAGCCCACCCCACGCCGCAGGAGACCACAATGCGGGCACATTCGAGCGAAGTAGCCGCAGCTGAGCCTGGCGCAACGCTTCGGCTCCGTCACCCGAGGTGCGGTAGGCGCGATGGAATTCCACCATCAGCCGCCCAGTCGTTTCGTCGTCCACCCGCCAGAGGCTGCCGACTACTCCCCCCGCGCCCGCCGCGAGCAGCGATCCCGAGAACCCGAGAAAACCCCCAGCCCTGCCCTTTCGTCCCCGGGACGTCTCACAAGCGGAGAGCACCACTAAACGGACATGGCCAAGGTTCATTCGGCGGATCCCGGCCGCAGTTAACCGCCCTGACGAGCCCTGGACCCCGTGCGCAGGAGCAAGAGCTAGGAATGACCCCTCTGGATTGTCTCCGTCGAACACCGCATGCCCTGCATAGTGGATCACGGTTGCGCCCCCAAATGCACTCACCACCGCCGTGCTATCTGCCACGTTTCCGCTAATCACCACGGCACCCGGGTAGATGGCCTCTAGCGCCCCGACTTCAGCAAGGGCACCGGGAAGTCGCCCCAGCTCTGGGTGCGCCCGTGCGTCAAAGGCGGGATCCGCGATGAGGAGCGCCTTCCCGGCCGGCGCTCCACGCGGCGGAGCCGCGTGCATAGCGCTGCGCAGGCTTGCCAACAGCCGTATTGGATGGCTCTCAATGAGGTAGCGTCCACGGCGGCGGTCCAGGAGAGCGGCAAACGGAACATCCGCCAGATCGCCGTCGGCAATCACGACGATCGGAGTCCCGTCCGCTCCGATGCGCTCCTCGATGGGTCGAATCAGCACATCGTAGAGAGCGCCGAGTGCGGCCTCGGTAGCAGGCCCAGCGTCGCGCATCTCTAGGCCGGAGCGGGCCCGCTCGACGATTCGTGCGAGCCGTGCCCGCTCAACTCTCGTCTCAACGATGTTCAAGGCGGAGCCGGAGAGGGTCCAGACGAGAAGCGTATCACCCATAACGGCGTAATCCACGACCACCTGGCCGGGCGGAGCAGCTAGAGGTGCAGGTACGATCCCTCCGCCCTCGACCCAAGCTGGCCCGAATGCGGAACGGCCGCGCTCCAAGTAGTTCAGCGCTTCACGAGCATTCCGGCTTCGGACCTGAATCATCACCATCCGGTCGAACGCCCCTCTGGCCGCCTCGATCAGCGACGCCCGCAGAGGCTCGCTCGCGGTACCGGCCCTCTGCTCCTCGACGAGTGCCACAACACGATCGAGATCGGCCGCGGCTCCCCGGACCTCACCGGATGCAAGGCGCGCATCGGCCCGCTTGACAAGGGCCTCGACAAGCCTCGGTCTGCTGGCACCTGCCGCAAAGAAGCTCACGACGGCATCCAGGGCCGCGACCGCCCGGGACGGGTCGCGCTGGAGCGCGATACCAGCTTCCGCCGCACGGAGGTCGGCCTCGAACCATTCACGCCGGCCGGCGGGGAGGGTCTGGACGAGTGTCTTGCCCAGCTGGATGTCCTCCTCGGCCTCCGCCCACCGCCCGGCGGCCACCCGGCGTTGCGCCCGCACCAGATGCGCCTCCGCGACGTACTTATTGATCCCCGTGCGTGCCGCAACCTCGATTCCCTGGTCCTGCAGACGGAGCGCAGCACTCCGCAGCCCGTCCGCCTCCGCAGCCTTTGCCGAGGCGTAGAGCAGGTTGTGCCTCCACACGGACCCTCCATACGGCCGGAGCATCAGGAGGGCGCGGTGCATCGCTCCGTACCCGGCACCCATGTCACCCAGCTTGAAGCTCGTCTCCGCGACGAGGTAATGGATCGCGCCAAGGCTTTCTCGCTCCCCTGCCCGCTGGTACAGCGAGGTTGCGGTGCGATAGTGCCCGAGTGCCTGCTCATAGCGGCCGCCCCGCAAAATGATCGTTCCCAGGGTCCAGTGGACGCGGGCCGCGAGAGCCGGGTAACGGGCGGCATCCGTGTGCAACGCCAGCGCATGGAGCACTCGCTCTGCCTCTGGCGAGTTGGTGGGGTTGGCGTAAACGCGCGCCGCGCTGCCGAACAGTGTCGCCCATGCCTCCAGTGGCCTCGTGGGCGGCGCCGCAGCTGCGCGAGCAAAGAATGGAGCAGATTCGGCCTGTTCCGCGTTTTCATATGCCCGTCGCCCCGCGGAGTACTCCCGGTGCCCCTCCGCCAGCGCCCGCGTCGCGCGCTCATCCCCCTCGCGTGCCCGGATCTCCCGCACCGCATCAGCGAGCGTCGCGTCCCCGCCCCGCCGCTCCAGCGCCACTCCGACCGTCCATGCAAGCCGTAGCCACTCACCTGCGCGAGCCGTGTCGCCCGCCAGCACCGCCTCACCCCACTCCCCGAGCAGCTCGTCCCACCCCCACAGCCGCGCCTCCTGCGGCCACCGCGCCGCGAAGTCCGCCACCTCGGCCGAGGAGGCACCCTGCCGCGGGCGCGTGGGCAACATGGGCGGCGTCTTCAGACGACGCACCCGCGTCCTTGCCTCCCCCGCCCAGCCGGACTTCGCATCCACCATCAGGAACCGCTCCCATTCTCGTGCAGCCTCTCCGTCCAGCCCCAGCCGGTCCAGCGCCAGCGCGAGGTTGAACCGGGCCGCGGCGTTCGTCGAATCGGCCTCCAGCGCCTGCTCCGCCACCTCGACCGCCTCCAGCAGGTCGCGCGGGCTCTGCGCGCGCTCCGCCCGCACCAGGTAGGCGGCCGCGAGGTCGGCCAGGATCGGCGCTGGGCGCTCCGACAGCCGCGCCGCGGTCTCCAGGTATGAGATGGACCGGTGGAGCGAGTTTCCCCCCGCATCGGCCCAGAGGAGGTCCACGAGGGCGATCGCGTGCAGGGTGTCCGGATCCGCGGTCGCGGGGGCCGCACGCGAGGCACGCGAGGCGAGGGCGAGTACGCGCTCGGAAGGGAGCGCACCCTCGGCGGCGCCCGCGCACTCGGTTCTAGGGATCGTCCCCTCGTCCGGGGCTCGGAGCGAGCATGACCGGAACGCGGTGGTGATGGACAGCCGGGGGCCGATGCTGCGCGGCAGCCCGGCGCGCTCCAGCTCCGCCAGGAGCCCGTCGCGCCCGGCGCCCTCCGCGCGGTTGCAGGTGGCGAGCGCAAGGCCGACAAGGCAGAGCACGAGCGTCAAACCGAGCCGGTGCGCGGCCCGGCGGCGGGTGGGCCTCATTGAGTCGACATACGCAAGGGCGGGACGGCTCCGGCGCAGTGCCCAGAACACCTCGGGGAAGGTGCGCACAAAGAGCGACGAAACACAAGAGTTTCATCGCCGGAGCGTCGCCGTGGGCACCTACCCTCCGGCACGAACGTCGCCATTGCCTCCGCTCTGCAGAGCACCGACTCTTCTCCCATGAGCGACCGCCTCGCCCGCGGCACTCCGACCCCAACCCTTGTGCGAATGCCCCGCATCAGCGAATTCTTCGGCATCATCATCGCGATGTACTACAACGACCACGCTCCGCCCCACTTCCATGCGAAGTACGGTGGGAGCGAGGCCGGCATAGCCATCGAGACGCTGGAGACGATCGAAGGCGAGCTCCCCCGCCGGGTGCTCGCCCTCGTCCTGGAGTGGGCAGCACTGCACCGGGCAGAGCTGCGGAACAACTGGGATGCCGCCCGAAACGGGGAGCCGCTTTCGCGGATTGCGCCCCTGGAGTAAAGGAGTGAACGATGATCCGGGTTCGATCTGTCGCGCCGCTCGACGGCTACCGGCTCCGCGTCGGGTTCACGGACGGCACCGAACGAACGGTGGACGTGGAGCCGTACCTGCGGGGGCCCGTCTTCGAGCCCATCAGGCTCGACCGGAGCGTGTTCGAAGCGGTCGCCGTCGATCCGGAGATGGGCGCCGTCGTCTGGCCGAACGGAGCCGACATCGATCCCGACGTGCTCTACGGCCGCTTCCCCCCGGCCTGGGCGGAGTACGCGAGAGCGCGCGGCTCCGCCGCCGACGAACGCCGTGCGCCGGGACGAGTGGCGGAGGGGCGCCCGGACCCGCCGTATGGTCCGGCTCCGGAAGACGCCGGTGACCGGGATCCACCCTCCTGATTCCGCATCGCTCCCGCGATCTCTTCGCGCGAGAGGCCTACCGCCGCACCGGGTGCCCCCGCTCCGCCAGGAAGCGCCGGGCCTCCTCGATGGTGTGCTCCCCGAAGTGGAAGATGGACGCCGCGAGCACCGCGTGCGCCCCCGCCCCGAGCGCCTGGTCCAGGTGCTCCAGTGTCCCCGCCCCGCCCGAGGCGATCACCGGCACCTCCACCGCGGACGAGACGGCGCTCAGCAGCTCCAGGTCGTACCCGGCGCGCGTCCCGTCGCTGTCCATGGAGGTGAGCAGCACCTCCCCCGCCCCCAGCTCCACCACCCGCGCCGACCACTCCACCGCGTCGATCCCGGTTGGGGTGCGCCCCCCATGGGTGAAGACCTCCCAGCGCGGCGCCTCGCCCGGGGCGGAGACCCGCCGCGCGTCCACCGCCGCGACCACGCACTGCGAGCCGAAGTGGTCCGCGGCCCTCGAGATCAGCTCCGGGTCGCGCAGCGCGGCCGTGTTCACCGACACCTTGTCGGCCCCGGCGCCGAGCAGCGCGTGGAAGTCGTCCACGGACCGGACCCCGCCCCCCACCGTGAAGGGGATGAACACCGAGTCCGCCGTGCGGCGGATCACCTCCAGCAGCGCCCCGCGCGCCTCGTGCGATGCCGTGATGTCCAGGAAGCACAGCTCGTCCGCGCGCTCCCGGTCGTAGCGCACCGCCTGCTCGACGGGGTCCCCCGCGTCGCGGAGCCCCTCGAACTGGATCCCCTTCACCACCCGCCCGTCCTTGACGTCCAGGCAGGGGATGATCCGCTTGGCTAGGGCCATGTCAGCTCACCCAGTCGTCGCAGCATTCCCGGCGTCAGCTCGCCGCGGTAGACGCCCTCCACGGGCCCGCGGAGCACCAGGCTCCAGTCGTCCCGCACCGTAACGTGCAGCGCCCCCCCGGGCATCCGCACCTCCACCTCCCGCTCCGGGACGAGCCCCCGCCGCACCGCTGCCGCCGCCACCGCGCAGGCGCTGGAGCCGGAGGCCCGCGTCTCCCCGGCCCCGCGCTCCCACACCCACGCCTCCACCGTCGCCGGCCCCGCCACCCGCGCGAACTGCACGTTGGTCCCCCGCGTGAACGTCGCATGGGTGGAGATCTGCGGCGCACGCCGCCGCCGGTCGTCCTCGTCCACCTCGTCCTCGAAGACCACGCAGTGCGGGTTGCCGACGGAAACGGCGGTGATGTCCATCCGGTCCCCCGCCGGGAGCTCCAGCACCTCGCCGACGGTGTCGCGGTCCGGCCCCGCCATCCCCACGTCCGCGCTGCGGAACGAAGCCGTCCCCATCTCCACCTCCACGTCCAGCACCCCCTCCGCACTCGCCTCACGGATCAGGATGCGCACCACGCCCCCCGGCGTCTCCACGGTGAACGGCGCCCCCACGGCGGTGCCGCCGGTCTCCAGCAGGTACGCCGCGAAGATGCGGAGCCCGTTCCCGCTCTTCTCCGCCTCCGAGCCGTCCGGGTTGAAGATCCGCACCCCGAATTCCGCCACGTCCGACGGCACCAGCGCCAGCACCCCGTCCGACCCGACACCGGTGTGCCGGTCGCACAGGAGCCGCACCGCGGGCGGCGTGAGTCCGAACGGCAGACCGGCGAGGCGCAGGGCAAGGTAGTCGTTGCCGAGGCCGTGGCCTTTGAAGAAGCGCATAGCAGTCCGTCAGTGAAAGCCCAGGAATCCGTACTCACAGCCGCGCGAAGTTGCCCAGGATCCTCAGCCCGTCCTCCTGGCTCTTCTCCGGGTGGAACTGGATCCCCCAGACGTTGCCGCGCCCCACGATCGAGGCGAAGGGGACGCCGTATTCGCACCACCCCAGCACGTCGCCATCGTCCGGCGCCTGCACGGCGAAGGAGTGCGCGTGGTAGAAGTAGCGCGGCTCCGGCCCGGCGACGCCCTGCAGCACCGGGTCGCCGTCCGCGCGGGAGGTGAAGTCCACCGAGTTCCACCCCATGTGGGGAAGGTGCAGCTCCGTGCGTAGGCGGTCCACGCTCCCCCGCAGCAGCCCCAGGCCGGGCACCCCCGGCGCCTCCTCGCTCCCCTCGAAGAGCAGCTCCATCCCCACGCAGATCCCGAAGAAGGGCCGCCCCGACGCCACGTGCTCGCGCACCGCGTCGCCCAGCCCGCTCTCCTCCAGGCGCCCCATGCACTGCCCGAAGTGCCCCTGCCCGGGAAGCACCAGCCGCTCGGCCCTCCGCGCCTCGACAGGATCGGAAGTCAGCCGCACCTCCGCCCCCCCGTGCTCGAACGCCTTCACCACGGAGCGCAGGTTCCCCGCCCCGTAGTCCAGCACCGTGACCGAAGGCCGGGTCATCCGACACTCCGGCCACGAGAAGTCCCCCGGGAGGAGGTGGGGCTCTCCCGTAGGAATTCAAGCTGTCTGAGCGAAGCGAGTTCTTGAATTCCGGAGGGAGAGCCCCGCCGACGACCCCACGCGAGACCCGCCATCACAGCGCCCCCTTGGTAGACGGCACCACCCCCGCCCGCCGCGGATCGATGCGCGTGGCCGCATCGAGCGCCCGCGCCGCCGCCTTGAAGGTGGTCTCCACCACGTGGTGCGCGTTGTCGCCGCGGACGCCGTCCAGATGCATCGTGACGCGCGCCTCCATCGCGAACGCCCGCCAGAACTCCGCCGAGAGCGCCGCGTCGAAATCGCCGATGCGGTCCTGGCCCGCCGGGACCGGCACGTCGAAGTGGAGGAAAGGGCGCCCGGACACGTCCACCACCGCCCGCACCAGCGCCTCGTCCAGCGGCACCGTGGCGTCCGCGTAGCGCGCGATCCCTGCCTTGTCGCCCAGCGCGTCGAGGAAGGCGCCGCCCAGGACGATCCCCACGTCCTCCACCGTGTGGTGCCCGTCGATGTGCAGGTCGCCCCGGCAGCGCACCGCCAGGTCGAAGGTGCCGTGGCGGGCCAGCGCGTCCAGCATGTGGTCGAAGAAGCCGATCCCCGTCTCCACCTCCGCGCTCCCCGTCCCGTCCAGGTCGATCCGGACGGAGATCTCCGTTTCGCGCGTCCTGCGCGTGCGCTCCCCGATGCGTGGCATCCCTCTCACCCCTCCGTGACGATGGCGCGGAGCGCCGCCAGGAATTCGCCCGTCTCCTCCGGGGTCCCCGCGTTCACCCGCAGGCACCCGTCCAGCATGGGGTACTTCGACACGTCGCGCACCAGGATCCCATGCTCGTCCAGCAGCCGCTCGAAAACGCGCGTGTGCGCGAGTCCCGGCTTCTCCACGCGGAAGAGGACGAAGTTGGCCGCGCTGGGAAAGGCGCGGATCCCCGGGATGGCGCGCAACTCCTCGTAGAGTCGGTCGCGCTCGCGGCGCATGGCCGCCACGAGCGGCGCCAGCAGGTCGCGCCCGCGCAGGGTCTCCGCCGCAGCCACCTCGGTGAAGAAGTTCACGTTGTACGGGAGCTTGGCCTTGTGCACCTCCGCCGCCAGCGCCGGGTCGCCCAGCAGGTAGCCGGCGCGCAGCCCGGCGAGCGCCATGGCCTTGCTGAAGGTGCGCAGCACCACCGCGCGGGGGCGCCCCTCCAGGAAGGAGATCGCGTCGTACCCGCCGAACTCCACGTACGCCTGGTCCAGCAGCACCAGCGCGTCCGTCTCGTCGTGGATCCGCCCGATCTCCTCGCGCGTGAGCGCGGAGCCGGTGGGGTTGTTCGGCGTGCAGAGGACGACCACCGCCGCGTCCGACTCCCGCGCCGCCCGCACGACGGCGTCCACGTCGAAGCGCAGCTCCTCCGTCAGCGGCACGGGGACCACGGTGCCCCCGTTCACCTCCGCCATCAGCCGGTAGAGCGTGAACGTCGGCTCGGGAACGACGACCGACTTCCCGGGCTCCACCACCACCGCGAAGAAGGCCTGGATCAGCTCGTTGGAGCCGTTGGCGACCAGGATCCCATCCTCCGGCCACCCCGTCGCCTCCGCCACGGCGGAGATGAAGTTGTGGGCCACGAAGGGCGGGTAGCGGTTCCAGGGGCGGTCCGCCAGGCGCGCGGCGATGCGCGCCTTGAGCGCCTCCGGGACGTCGTACGGGCTCTCGTTCTGGTTCAGCTTCACCCGCGGCTCGTACGGCCGGAGGGTGTACGCCGACATGGCGCGCACCTGCGGCTTCACGTGCCCCAGCGCGCTCTCGACCGCCGCATCGTTCTTCAGCATCGGAAACCGTATGGTTCGGGCACGCTACGCCCGCAAACCGCGGCGAGGCCCGACAATGCTGCCGTCGGGCCTCGCCCCCCCGGGCGCGCATCCTTCACTTCGCACTTCGCACCTCCCACTCCCGCACTCCCTATTGCGAGTGCTCGACGTGGATGATCTGGTCGCGCCGGGTGCCCACGGACACGAACCAGATGGGCACGCCCGTCAGCTCCTCCAGCCGCCGCAGGTACGCCCTCGCCGCCTCCGGGAGGTCCTCCCAGCGCCGCGCCTCCTGGGTGGAGGCGCGCCATCCAGGCAGCGTCTCGTAGACCGGCTCCGCCGCCTCCAGGAGCCCCAGGTCGCCGGGGAACTCGTCCAGCTCCTCGCCCAGCGCGCGGTAGCCCACGGCGATCTTCAGCTCCTCCAGCGTGTCCAGCACGTCCAGCTTGGTGACGGCCAGCCCGGTGAGGCCGTTCACGCGGGCGGCGTAGCGCACCACCACCGCGTCGAACCACCCGCAGCGCCGCGGCCGTCCCGTCGTCGCCCCGAACTCTCCCCCCAGCTCCCGGACGTGCTCCTGCATGGGCGAGGGGAACTCCGTGGGGAGCGGGCCGGAGCCCACGCGCGTGGTGTACGCCTTCACCACCCCCACCACCGCGTCGATCGCGGTGGGGCCGATCCCCACGCCGAGCCCGGCGCCCCCCGCCGTGGTGTTGGAGGAGGTAACGTACGGGTAAGTGCCGTGGTCCACGTCCAGGAGCGCGCCCTGCGCCCCCTCCAGCAGCACGTGCTTCCCCTCGCGCAGCGCGTCGTGGATCACGCGCCCCGTCTCCACCGACAGCTTCAGCAGGCGCTCCCGGATCCCCATGACCTCGCGGAGCACCTGGTCCGCGTCCGCGCGCTCCTCCGCCCCCGTGCACTGCAGGCGCTCGTTGGCGCGCGCCACGGCGCGGCGGAGCTGCTCCTCGGCGCGGGCCGCGTCGCGCAGGTCGGCCACGCGGATCCCCATGCGCGCCACCTTGTCCTCGTACGCCGGGCCGATCCCCCGCCCCGTCGTCCCGATCTTCCCCGCCCCGCGCTGCGCCTCCGCGGCCCGGTCCAGGAGCTTGTGGTAGGAAAGGAGGAGGTGGGCGCGCCCGCTGACCCCCACCCGCCCCTCCGCGTCGATCCCGCGGGCGGTGAGCGCGTCCAGCTCCTCGAAGAACTGGAAGGGGTCGAAGACCACGCCGTTCCCCAGGAGGCAGCGCCGCTCCGGGTGCAGGATCCCCGAGGGGATCTGGTGTAGGATGAACTCCTCCTTCCCCACGTGCACCGTGTGTCCCGCGTTCGCGCCGCCCTGGTAGCGCGCCACGACGTCCACCTTCTCGGCGAGGACGTCCACGATCTTCCCCTTCCCCTCGTCGCCCCACTGGGAGCCGACGATCACCACGCAGCGATGCTCGTTCATCAGAACCATCCCCTGTGCAGGCGTCCGGAGGGGCGCCCACAAGCAAAAAGCGGCCCCGCACGACTCGGCGGGACCGCGGCTCACGTATCCTTCGGGGGAAGCTAGGCCCCGGTGCGCGCGCCGTCAACCGGCGGCGCGCCGGCCCCTCCCTACCCCTGCGTGTCCGCCGTGGGACCGTAGATGGAGGGGAGCGGCACCTCGTTCTGGCGCAGGTAGACGCTGAGCTGGCCGCGGTGGTGGATCACGTGGTTCATCACCATCGTGCGCAGCACCGCCGCGCGCGGCATGGTGAAGATCGTGTGGCCCCCGCTCTTCAGCGACCAGGGCACCATCATCTCCTCGTCCGACGCGCCGGCGATGGCCTCGCGCGCCTTCGCCACGTTCTCGTCGAAGGTCTCCAGCAGGGCGGCCGTCGAGGTGAAGCCCGGCGGCGTGAAGCCCGGCTCGCCCGGCGGGTTCATGTCCACCTCGGTCAGCGCCATCGTCCTCGGCGCCAGCCCCACCAGGTTGGCGACGTGGATCGCCAGCGCGCCCAGCTCCGTGGACTTCGGGTGCGGCCTCCAGGCGGCCCGGTGCTCGGGGACGCGCTCCAGGAGCGAGCGCGTGGTGGCCATCTCGTGGTCGAACTCGGGGAGCAGAGCCTGTGCGATCGGCATGTTCGGGGATCCCTGGTTGTCGGCCTCGCGGCCCGTTCACGGGAGCGGGCTCAGCGCCGCTCCCCCTCGCCCGCGCGCACCACGGCGCCGTCGGCGCTCGCCGCGGCGGGGGCGTCGTCGTCCACCCGCAGCTCGCGGCCCCGCAGCGGGAGCCGCACCGTGAAGGTGGAGCCCTCCCCCATGCGCGACTCCAGCCGGATCGTCCCGCCGAGCAGCTTGAGCAGCTTCTGGGTGATGGAGAGCCCCAGCCCCGTGCCCCCGTACTCGCGCGTGGACGACTGGTCCACCTGGCGGAAGTCCTCGAAGATGTTCTCCACGTGCTCCGGGGGGATCCCGATCCCGCTGTCCGCCACCTCCACCTCCACCCCGTCGCCGTCCGGCGCCCTCCGCGCGGTCACGCGAATCTCCCCGCGGTGCGTGAACTTCACCGCGTTGGAAAGGAGGTTGAGGAGGATCTGCTTGACCTTGGTGCGGTCCGTCTCCAGGATCGGCAGCTCCGGGGCCAGCTCCTGCCGGTACTGCAGCTCCTTCTGCCGCACCATGGGCTCCACCGTGGCGGCCAGCTCCTGGATCACCTTGGCGATGTCCACCCGCTCCAGGTGCACCGGCATCTTCCCGGCCTCGATCTTCGCCAGGTCCAGCACGTCGTTGACCAGCTCCAGCAGGTGCTGGGAGGCGGCGTACATCCGGTCCAGCGCCTCCTCCTGCCGCTGCGTGATCTCCCCGTAGATACGGTCTCGCATCAGCGAGGTGTACCCCAGGAGCGCGTTGATCGGGGTGCGCAGCTCGTGGCTCATGCTCGCCAGGAACTCCGACTTGAGCTGGTACGCCCGCTCCAGCTCCCGGCTCTGCCACTGCAGCTGCCGGTTGCGCTCCTCCAGCTCCGCGGTCGCCGCCGCCACCCGGTCCTCCAGCCCCTCGTTGAGCCGCGTCAGCGCCAGCGCCAGGCGCTCGTTCTCCACCACCTTGGTGAGGTCGTGGACGATGGAGACGATCGCCGTCATCTCCGAGCGCTCGTTGAGGATCTTCCCCGAGACCACCTCCGCCGGGAACTCCTCGTGGGTGTCCGGGTCGGTGAGCATCAGCTGCTCGATCCGGGCCGTGTCCGAGCTGAGCGCGAAGTCGGAGATGAACGAGGAGAACTTGGTGTCGTTGGTCCGGACCTCCCGGTGGCGTCGGGCGTCCAGCGGCGTGCCGGGCACCGACTCGAAGAGCCGCTCCGCCTGGTGGTTGGTGAGGATGACGTTGGAGTCCTCGTCGGTCACCAGGATGGGATCCCCGACGTTCTCCAGGATCAGGTTCAGGCGGTCGCGCTCGCGCCGGGCCTTCACCTCGGCCTGCCGCATCCGCTTGAACTGCTGCTCCAGCTCCGTCGCGGCGCGCTTCAGGTCGGTCACGTCGCGGAGCACGGAGACCACGACGCCCTCCCCCGCGGTCTCGGCCGGGAGCGGGGTGGCGAGCACCTCGAAGAGGAGGTCGCCTCCCTCGGTGGGGTCCACCAGGTTCAGCTCCCGCGCCCGGGGGTCCGACCCCGCCACCACGGAGCGGGTCAGGAAGGACGACAGGAGGAGGTTGTTGATCTCCACCGCCCGGCGCCGCCCCTCGCTGTCGCCCTCGCCGGAGGTGAGGAGCACCTCGGCCCGCCCGTTCTCCAGGAGGACGTTGTTGGCCGCGTCGGTGATGAGGACCGGGTCGGGGAGGGCGTTCACCACGGCGGAAAGGAGCTCGCGCTGCCGCTCCGCGCCCACCGCCGAGCGGCGCAGCTCCTCCAGCTCCGCCAGCCGCCCCACCGCCGGCCCCAAGGCGCGCAGCACGCCGCCGAGCGGGTCGAAGTCGCGCAGCCGGCGCCGGCCGGGATCCAGGACCAGCGCCCCCGCGGCGCCGCGCGTCCCCGGGAGCGGGAGGACCACCGCGCGCTCCAGACCCGGGAGCATCTCCTCCCCCGCCGACTCGGTGGGCTCGCCCGAGAGCACCGCCCGCACCGCGGGGTGGAACTCCGCCGTGAGCGGGACCGAGAAGGCCCGGACCTCCTCCGGGCCCCACCCGATGCCGGCCACACCGCGGAGCGCCCCCCGGCGCACCTCAGCGGCGACGGCGCGCTCCACGCGCAGCGGGGCGAGCACGCCCTCGACCACCAGGCAGAGCGCGTCCACGAGGCTCTCCGCCCGCTGGACCCGGTCCAGGAGGGCGAGGATCTCGGCTTCGGGGGGGGAGGAGCCCACGGGGTCAGCCCAGCGCGTCCAGCCTTCGCCTCAGCTCGGCGTTCTCGGCGACCAGGCGGTCCATGTCGGCCGCGGACGGGGAGGGAGGCGTGATCTCCCGGGTCCGGGTGGGGCCGGTGATCCCCACGGCCTCGGAGTACTTCAGGTAGGTGTCGATGGAGGCCACCACGATCCGCGCCTCCACGGTCACCAGGTCGATCCCGACCAGGGAGACGCGCACGTAGGCGTCGATGACGATCCCCTTGTCCAGGACCCGGTCGAGGACGTCGATCAGGCTGGTTCCGCCCGGAGCCCGTTCTACTGCCATCGCTTGCTTCTCCGAATCAGAGGGATGGGGACCCGCCGGGCGCGAGCCGCTCCAGACGCTCCTCCAGCTGTCGCACGCGCTCCCGCAGCTCCCGGTTCTCGTCCGCGGCCGCGGAGCCCCCGCTCAGCGCGGGGTCGTACTTCCACCAGTTCAGCCCGATCTGCTCGGCCTTGTCGATGGAGCACACGAGGAGGCGCACCTGCACGGTGAGCAGCTCGACGTTGGCGAGGTTGATCTTGATGTCGCCCGCGATGACGAGGCCCTTGTCGAGGATCCGGTCGAGGATGTCGACCAGGCCCTGCGGGCGCGTCGGGGCGAGGGGAGCGAGTTCGGGCAAGAAGCTTGTCCTGTGCGGGTCTCTCGGTTCAGAGCAGTTTCCCCAGCGGACCAAGATCGACGTTGAGATCCTCCCCCGCAAGGCCGAAGACGCCCCGGATCTCCTGCATTTTCTCCTCCAACAGCAGGAGCGCGGTCCCCATGCGCTCCACCTGCTCGTCGCTGAGGTCCGGGTCCTCCATGCGCCGCACCGCCTGGTGCTCCACCACCCGGCGGAGCAGCTCCACCAATGTGAGCACGAGACGGGCCAGGTCCTGCTGCACCGTTTCCGGGTCCACGTCGATGCGCGTGGGGAGCTGGTTCGCCAGCTCCGCGATCTCCGCCACGGGGAGGTCGACGGTGGTCGGGCGGTGCGGTGGGTCGGAGGGTGTCATGTACGGCGTCTCACAGCGGGTTTGGGCGTGTCCCCCGCGGTGCGGGGGCCGGGCTGCGGCGCCGTAGAGCACGATACAACTGTGCTCAACGGCGGCGAGCCGCGGAAACGGCCCCGCGTCTCGCCCCTTCGGGCTCGCATCCCTCACGCGAGCCCCCTCCCCACGGATTTGCCCCCTCCGATCCCCCGCAAGCGGGAGAGGGGCTTTTTTCCTGCTCCCCCTTGCCCCCGCTTGCGGGGTGATACCGGATCCGGGTAGACCGGAGAGGGTGATCGGGAGGCGGGGGGAGGCTCAGCAGGCGGTGCGTTTTGTTTGAGCCCTCGCCGCACTCACCTCTTGCTCCGTCGGCCGGGCGAGTGCTCTGGCGAGTCCCTTCGGGTTTCGCACCGCCGGAGGAGTCTCCCCCCACCGACCTCTCGCGACACATGCGGATTCGGCCTCACACGAACGAATACGGCGCCCACGGGCCCGAAAGGCGGATCTCCGCGTCCGGCACGTCGCCAGAGACCCGCTCCACCGCCTCGCGATAGCTCGATACGTTCCCCTGTAGCACCAGATGTGCCAGGGTGCCGGCCATGCCTGCCGCGGGGAGCACCGTCCGCACCTCCTCGGCCCCGGGCAGCACCTCGCCCACCGCACTCGAAAGGCGGTCCAGCAGCGCTTCGGCCTCCCCGCGGAGCGCCGCCTCCACGGCGTGCTCCCGGCGTCGTGCTTCCAGGTAGGCGCGGCCCGTGGCCGGCTTCTCCTCCGCGGGGCGGAGCTCCGGGTGCGCGGCGAGGATCCGCTCCCGCGCGGCGCCGGGGTCCCAGCCGACGGCGACGCCCATCTCCACCTTTCCCGCGACCCGCTCCAGCGCGGCGAGCAGGACGTCCGCGCGCTCGGCGAGCACCGCCCGGAGCGCGCCCTCGTCCGCGAAGACGCTCCCGAAGCGGAGCGGGAGCGGCGTGGCGG
>DASYWD010000295.1 GCA_035936415.1 Longimicrobiaceae bacterium | reverse complement strand
CCTCCTCACCCACTCGCACGCGGACCACTCGGCGGCGGCGCCCACGCTGGCGGAGCGGACCGGCGCCCCGCTCTGGATGGCGCCGGGCGCGCTGGGGAGCGGCGTCCCCCCCGCGGCGGTGTCCCGGTGGATCGGCGCGGGAGACGAGGTGGAGACCGACGCCGGCACGCTCGTCGCCGTTCCCACGCCGGGCCACGCGCCGGAGCACGTGGCGTTCCTTTTGCGTCAGGGAGAGACCCGCGGCGCGGGCCTGCTCTTCGTCGGGGACCACCTGATGGGCGAGGGGGACACCACCCTGGTGGCGCCGCCCGAGGGCGACCTCGCCGCGTACCTGGAGTCGCTGGAGCGCCTGCGCGGGCTCGGCGCGGCCACCATGTACCCGGCGCACGGCCCCCCGATCACCGATCCCGCCGCGGCGCTCGAGCGCTACGCGGCGCACCGGGAGGCCCGCATCGCCCAGGTGCGTGACGCCCTGCGGGAGGGGGGCGCCGCCACGCCCGCGGAGCTGGTGGGGCGGGTGTACGGCCCGGAGCTGCACCCCGGCCTGACCGGCGCCGCCGAGGGGTCGGTGCGCGCCATCCTGGGCTACCTGGAGGCGCGCGGCGAGGCGCTGCGGGGATCGTCCGGCCGCCACGCCCTCGCCTGACCCGCGGCATCGAACACCAACGCCCACTCCGACCCCACGCCATGCATCTTCCCGACACCGTGCTGGACCGGATCCGTCCCGAGGCCGTCGACGCCCACCTTCGCTTCCTCGCGCACCCGCTCCTGGAGGGCCGCGCCCCGGGTACGCGCGGCGGCGAGCTGGCCGCCGAGTACGTCCGGGCACAGTTCGCGCGGATCGGCCTCCGCCCGGCCGGCGGGTCGTACCTGCAGGCCGTGCCGCTGGTGGGGCTCACGGCGGACCCCGACCCGGTCCTGGCGCTGGAGCTCCCGGACGGGAGCGTCGTGGAGCCGCCCTTCCGGGACGCCTTCGTGATGCGCGCCGGGCTCCCCCGGCCGGAGGTGGAGGTGGACGCCGAGCTGGTGTACTGCGGCTACGGCATCACGGCGCCGGAGTACGGCTGGGACGACTTCGGCGGGGTGGACGTGCGGGGGAAGGTGCTGCTGGTGCGGGTGAACGACCCGGGCACGGAGGCCACGCCGGGGTTCTTCGGGGGGAGGGCGCTGACCTACTACGGGCGCTGGACCTACAAGTACGAGGAGGCGTCGCGCCGCGGGGCCGCCGGGGTGCTCCTGGTCCACACGGACGAGTCGGCCGGCTACGGTTGGAACGTGGTCCGCGCCTCCAACACGGGGGAGCAGTACGACCTGGCCGGCGAGCCGGAGTTCCCCCTGCGGGTGAAGGGGTGGATCGCCCATGGGGCGGCCGCGGAGGCGCTGCGCCGCGCCGGGCACGACCCGGAGGCGCTGGAGCGCCGCTCGGAGGAGCGCGGCTTCCGGCCCGTGGACACCGGGATCCGGGTGCGCGCGCGGGTGCGCAGCGCGGTGCGGGAAGTGCAGACCGCCAACGTGGCCGGGCTCCTCCCGGGGAGCGACCCGTCGCTGCGGGAGGAGGTGGTGCTCCTCACCTCCCACTACGACCACCTGGGGACCGGGACGGACGAGGGCGGCGAGCGGGTGGTGTACCACGGCGCGTACGACAACGCCAGCGGGGTGGCCCTGCTCCTGGCGGTCGCCGAGGCCGCCGCCGCGCTCCCGGAGCCGCCGCGGCGCCCGCTCTGCTTCGTGGCGACCACCGCGGAGGAGTCCGGCCTGCTGGGGGCGGAGTGGTACGCGCGGAACCCGCTCTTCCCGCTGGAGCGCACGGCGGCGGAGCTCAACGTGGACGGCGCCAACCTGCAGGGGCGCACCCGCGACCTGGCCCCGCTGGGCGCGGACCGCTCCGAGCTGGGAGAGACGGTCCGGGAGGCCGCACGCGCGGAGGGGATGACGCTCCGCCCGGATCCGCACCCGGAGCAGGGGATGTTCTTCCGCCAGGACCACTTCCCGCTGGCGCGGGCGGGTGTTCCGGCGCTGGCGCTGGACCACGGGCTGGACTTCGAGGGGAGGCCGGAGGGGTGGGGCGAGGCGTGGTACGAGGAGTTCGTGTCGCGGCACTACCACCAGCCCTCGGACGCGTACCGCGAGGGGCTCGACTACGGGGGCGCGGTGCAGCAGGGCCGGGTGCTCCTCCGCACCGCACTGGCCGTGGCCTCCGCCGACCGGCTCCCGGAGTGGAGCCCGGGGACGGAGTTCAGCCGGCGGGGCACGGAACGCGGCGGCTGAAACAGACGTAGTACCAAGGTACGGCGGCGGGGCGGCGGGGTGGCCGGGGCGTGCAACGTATACCGACCGGGAACAGGAACGTGTTCGCGATGCTTTCCTCCAGCCCGGTCCTGGAAGCGATCCAGGACGGGGTCTACACCATCGACGCCGCGGGGCGCATCACCTACTGGAACGCCGCCGCCGAGCGCATCCTGGGGATCTCCCGGGAGGATGCGCTCGGCCGGCCGTTCCGCGAGGTGCTCCCCCGCCCGGACGGTGCCGACGCATGGGCGTGCGTCGCGCGCGTCCTGGAGGAGCGCGTGCCCCTGGAGTACACGGAAACGTACGGCGCCCGCGGGCTCCCCCGGCACCTGGCGGTGCGCGCCGCGCCGGTGGAGGGGGACGGGGTGCTGGTGCACTTCCGCGACGCCACCTCGGAGCGGGGGGTGCGGGAGCAGTATGCCCGCCTCCTGGAGGCGATCCGCGACGGCTTCATCGCGGTGGACTCCGCCTGGCGGATCGTCTACATCAACCGCGCCGCCGAGCAGCTCCTCCACCTCCTCCGCGACCGCGCGCTCGGGGCGGACCTGCACGCGCTCCTCCCGGCCCGTCCGCCGGAGATCGTGGAGGCCCTCCGGGCCACCATGGCGGACGGGGAGCCGCGCCACCTGAGCGCCGTGAAGCCGGAGGGGCGCGTCTTCCGGGACCGCGTCTTCGACGTGTGGACGTACCCGCTCCCGCTGGGCGGCGTGTCCATCCTCTTCGAGGACGTGAGCGAGCGGGTGCGGCGCGAGATGGACCTGGCGCGCCTGGCCGCGGAGGCGGAGGAGGCGAACCGCGCCAAGAGCCGCTTCTTCACCGCGGTCAGCCACGAGCTGCGCACCCCGCTCAACGCCATCGTCGGCTACACGCACCTCCTCAGCACCGAGACGTACGGCTCCGTCCCCGCCGGGGCGCAGCGGGCGGCGGAGCGGGCCGGCGTCTGCGCGGAGCACCTGGCGCGGCTGGTGGACGACGTCCTCCTGATGACCACCGCCGAGGTCGGCCGGCTCCCCGTCTCCCCCGCGCCGGTGGAGCTGGAGCCCTTCCTGCGCGGCACGCTGGAGCCGCTCCGCCAGCAGGCGGAGGCGAAGCGCCTGCGCTTCCAGGTGGAGGTCGGCGACGGCGCCGCCACGCTGCAGACCGACCCGGACCGGCTCCGGCAGCTCCTCCTGGCGCTGGTGGGGAACGCGGTGAAGTTCACCCCGCAGGGGGAGGTGCGGATCGAGACGCGGGCCGTCCCGGAGGCGCCGGACGTCGTGGAAGTCTGGGTGGGGGACACCGGCCCGGGGATCTCGCCCGAGGACCGCGGGCGGATCTTCGAGGCGTTCGAGCAGCTCGGCGACCCCTCCCGCACCGACTCGATGCGCCGGGGGACCGGGTTCGGGCTGACCATCGCCCGGAAGCTGGCTACGCTGCTGCGCGGCTCCCTGCGCGTGGACGGGCGGGACGGCGGCGGTTCGGTCTTCATCCTGCGCCTCCCGCGGGCGTTCGCGCCCACTTCCGCAGGGGAGGGGCCCGCCGCCTGAGGCGGGCCCCTCCGCCCGCTTTCCGCGGCCTTTCAGCGGCGGCCGGTTTTCGCTAGCTTCGGTCGCCGCCGAAATCGAACGCCCAACCGACGTGCCATGCTCCGTCTCCACGAATACCAGTACGCCCGCCCCGCCCGCCTGGAGGAGGCCATCGCCCTCCTGCACGGGCGCGAGGACGCCATGCCCGTGGCCGGCGGCACAGACTTGGTGCCCAACATGAAGCACCGGCTCTGGACGCCGCGGCTCCTGGTGGCCCTCAAGGGGGTGGAGGAGATGCGCGGGATCCGCCTGGACGACCCGGAAGGGCGCCCCGTGGGCCCGGACGGCGGCGGCGCCCGCTTCCTTTCGCTGGGCGCCGCGGCGACGCTCACCGAGGTGGCGCGCAGCCCGCTGGTGCTCCGCTTCTTCCCGGCGCTGGCGGACGCCGCAGGCCACGTGGCGGGCCCGCAGATCCGCAACCAGGGGACGATCGGCGGGAACCTCTGCCTGGACACGCGCTGCACCTACTACAACCAGAGCCACTTCTGGCGCGAGGCGCTGGGGTTCTGCCTGAAGAAGGACGGCGACGTGTGCCACGTCACCCGGGTGGGGAAGAAGTGCGTGGCCGCGCACTCGGCCGACACCCCCCCGGTGCTGATGACGCTCGGAGCGACGGCGGATCTGGCCTCCGCCGAGGGGGTGCGCACCGTCCCCGTGGCGGACTTCTTCGTGGCGGACGGGAAGTGGAACACCGTGCGCCGTCCGGGGGAGCTGCTGGTGCGGGTGCGGATCCCCCTCCCCCCGCCGGGGCTGCGGACCGCCTACCGCAAGCTGCGGCAGCGGAACTCGATCGACTTCCCCCTCCTGACGGTGGCGCTCGCCGCGGACGTGGCGGAGGACGACACGGTGGCGGCCATGTCGCTGGTGGTGTCCGCGCTGGGGTCGCGGCCGCGCGTGGTCTCCGGGCTGGAGAAGGTGGCGGTGGGGCGCCCGGTGGGGGACGTGGCCGACGCCGTGGCGCAGCAGGCGTTCAAGCAGTGCCACCCGCTGGAGAACATCATCGTGGACCCGGACTGGCGCCGGGCGATGGTCCCCGTCTACGTGCGCCGTGCGGTTGAGGAGGTCGCCCGCCGCCGCTGACGCCCGGCGCTCACGCCGTGGAGTCGTACACCTGCACGGGCGAGGGCGGCGCCGCGCCCCCGCCCTCCCGCTCCAGCGTCCCCACCCACCAGAGCAGCATCGCGAAGCCGCCCAGGAAGGCCGCCACGATCCACATGCCGAGGACGTGCTTCTGTTCGTGGTCCACTGTAGGTGCGGGCGGCTGTGTCGCGTGAGGTCGTCGGCGGGGCGCTCCCCCGGGAACACCGAAAAACGGCGGGACGCACGCAGAGGAAGCAGGGGAAGCAGAGGAACAGCGAGAGAGCAGTCCCCTGTTTCCTCTGCTTCCTCTGCGTGAGCCATTGCTGTTCCTCCGGCGATCCGGATGGCCGGGCGAGGAGGGACTCTTCCCGATACGACCGGATTCGGTATTACGCGGCCGACTCCCGTGCCTCGGGCTCCGTTTCCTCGCGCGGGGGGAGCACCTCGCCGATCTCTCCCTGCTCGGTGCGGAAGCTCCGGCGGACCCCCACGATGAAGAGGAGGAGGCCGGCGGCCCCCAGCAGCAGCTTTCCCTTCGGCATCCCGCCCTGCTTCCCCTGGCTGTGCAGCTTCGCTTTCATTCTCCTCCTCTCGTTCCGTGCGCTCCGCCGTCGGCGTACAGCGCCTCGATCTCGTTCCGGTACCGCTCCTCGACGACCCGGCGCTTCACCTTGAGCGTCGGCGTCAGCGCGCCCGAGTCCACGGTGAGCTCGTCCGGGAGCACCGCCACCTTCTTGGGCTTCTCGTAGCGCGCGAAGGCGTCCAGCCGCCCCAGTGCGTCCTGCTCCAGCAGCTCCCGAACGCGCGGGTCGCGCACCAGCGCCGCGCGGTCGGCGGCGTCGATCCCGTTCCGCCCGGCCCAGGCGCCCAGGTTCTCGAAGTCCGGCACCAGCAGGAGGACGGTGTAGGGGCGCCGGTCGCCCACCATGACCGCCTGCGCTACGAAGGGCGACATGGCGGCGGCGTTCTCGACGGGCTGCGGCGCAACGTTCTTGCCGCCCGCGGTGACGATCAGGTCCTTGAGCCGGTCGGTGATCCGCAGGAAGCCGTCGGCGTCCAGCTCGCCCACGTCGCCGGTGTGGAACCACCCGTCCGGGTCGATGGCCTTCGCCGTCGCCTCCGGGTTGTTCCAGTACCCCTTCATCACGTGGGGCCCACGGGTCAGGATCTCCCCGTCCTGCCCGATCCGTACCTCCACCCCGGGGACCACCTGGCCCACCGTCCCCAGCCGCACGTGCCCCGGCCGGTTCGCCGCGATCACCGGCGAGGTCTCGGTGAGGCCGTACCCCTCGTACACGGGGAGCCCGGCCGCGTGGAAGAACCTCGCCACCCCCGCGGAGAGAGGCGCGCCCCCGGAGATGAAGCTCCCCAGGCGTCCGCCCACGCGCTCCCGCAGCTTGGAGAAGACCAGCCGGTCGGCGAGGCCGTACTGCAGCGCCAGCGCGCCCGAGGGCTCCCGCCCCGCCAGGCGCTCGTCGACCACGCGCTCCCCGACCCCGCTGGCCCACAGGAGGATCCGTTTCCGGAGCCCCGTCGCGCCCATCACCTTCGTGTAGATCTTGTCGAAGAGGCGGGGAACGGAGACGGCGACGTTCGGACGCACCTCGCCGAGGTTGTCCGCCACCTTCTCCATGGACTCGGCGTAGGCGATGCAGACTCCCTGGTCCCGGTACAGGTAGTCCACCATCCGCTCGAACACGTGCGAGAGCGGGAGGAAGGAGAGGGCGACCGTCCCCCGGGAGAAGATGGCGGCGAACCCGTGCTGCAGGACGGCGGCGACGTTGGAGGCCAGGTTGTAGTGCGTGAGCATGACCCCCTTGGGGTCGCCCGTGGTCCCGGAGGTGTAGATCAGCGTCGCCACGTCGTCGCGCGAGACCCGCAGCGCGGCCTCGCGGAAGCTCCCCACCTCGCCCCGCTCCATGGTGGCGCGCCCGGCCTCCAGCAGGTCGCGAAAGCGCTCCACGTCCGGCGCGCCGGCGGGGTCGTCGAAGGCGACCACCTGCTCCAGCGCCGGGAGCCCGCCGCGGATCTCCACGACCTTCGCCACCTGCTCGGGGGTGGAGGCGAAGATCGCGCGCGCGCCGCAGTTCTCCAGGATGTAGGCGACCTGGTTGGCCGGGAGGGTGGCGTAGATGGGAACGACGACCCCGCCCAGCCCCAGCACCGCGTAGTCGACGATCGCCCACTCCGGGCGGTTCTCGGACAGGATCGCCACCCGGTCCCCCGCCTGCACGCCGGCCGCGGAGAGCGCCGCCGCAAGCCTCGTGACCCGCTCCTCCATCTCGCGGTGGTCCAGCGACTTCCACGCGCCCCCCTCCTTGTGCCGCACGGCCTCCGCGCGGTCGTACCGGTCCACGGCGCGGAGGAAGATGCGGGGAATGGTGTCGCGCTCCACGGGGTCCAGCGCGACGACGCGGCTGTGGCTCTCCGGGGGCGTGGCGCTCGGCATGGGGGCTCCTGTCGCGGGCGGGAAGCAGGATCGGGAAGTCGAGAGCTGGCGCGGGAAATTCAGTGCCAATATAACCGGCACGCCGGAGTGCGAAAGTGCGAAGTGCGAAGTGCGAAACGGCGCCCCCACCGGGAGTCTCCCGGTGGGGGCGCCGTGGCCCTCACCCGGCGGCCTGAGAGCCGCCATGAGTAGCCCCCGCTGGCGGTACCAGTGGTTATGGGAGTGCTGGTTGGTAAAACGTTCTTCATCTCCCCCTCAGCAGGGGGAGTCGGCGAAGGCCGGAGCGCCGCAGGCGCAGAGGCCCCGTTGGCCGGCTCCCACTGCGCCGCAAAGCGCGCCGGAGTCTTGTAGCCGAGCGCGCTGTGCGGTCGCACATGGTTGTACTCCAGACGGTAGTGCTCCGCCAGCACCTCTGCCTCCTCGCGCCCGCGGAAGATCTGCTGAC